>JAIRPZ010000101.1 GCA_031256755.1 Planctomycetaceae bacterium | reverse complement strand
GCTCACTCCTTTGCAATACTCATCTTTTCGGTGTATTCCAAACAAACGGCAGAGTTTGACACAAGACCGCTGCATATCCTCTCGTTTAAGATCATAACGTTTGAGATCATGTATATCACGGAACATCATAAACCGTTTCCCGTGAAACGGTTTATGCCCTGTAAAACAAGTCCGAAACCGTATGAACTCGTATTCATCACTGCCGATAATTTGAGCCTTTCCCGGCTGCGGTGAGGGAAAACGTACGCCAGCAAACCCCATTCCGCAAAAACAATCACCAACTCGCAAACAGCAATAACCTCATACGTGCAGCGGACGCTGTTTGCATAAAGCAGCAGACAGAAAAAGAAATTTTGACAGGATTTACAAGATTTTCAGGACTGACAGGATTTTTATGACAAAAATACTGCCCGTCCGGCAAGGGCTGCCCGCCGCTCTCTCATCATCTTTCTTGCTGCCGTCTGCGGTCTGCCATCTGCCGTCTTTTAATTATCAATTCTCCATTATCAATTATCAATTAAAACTACGTCCGCCGGCAAAATTCTTGACCGCCGGATGTTTTCGGCTATAATACGCCCCCTGTCCCGCTTTCTGCGTTATTGCTTTTCCTTTCCGGGATATTTTCCCACCGATGAATACCAAACCGGACACCGCACCGCAAACCGCCGCCGATCAGACCGCTGCGGAAAATGCCGAACCGTGGTACAAAGACGGTTTGCAGTTTGAATGCCGGACTTGCGGACGATGCTGTTCCGGCGGTTCCGGCTATGTATGGGTGACGCAAGACGAAATCAATCAACTGTCCGCCAAAATGGGTCTTGAACCGCTTTTGTTTGAACAGACATTTGTTTGGACGGTTCGGGGAAAACTGCGGTCATTAAAAGAATATCCCAACGGCGACTGCGTTCTGCTCCATGACAAAATGCGGAAATGCCGGACTTACGGAGAGCGTCCGGTTCAATGCCGGACGTGGCCCTTTTGGAAACAAAACCTCGTTTCGCCGCAGACCTGGGCAGCCGTTGCAGCGGTGTGTCCCGGCTGCAACAAAGGAAAACTGCATTCCGCCGAAGAAATTGAAGAACGCCGGAAATTGTTTTAGGGATTGCTCTGGTATTTGATGCGGAAAAAAATTACTATCCGCAGAGATGAGACGCGTTTTCGCTGTAGTTTTTTCTTCGCTGTTTTTCAGCATCCCTTTCGGAACCGGGCTTGTATTCATGACCGGCTGCCAGTGGGGACGCGTCTCCGTTCCGCTTTCTCCCAGCCGGATTTTAAGCAGCGAGCGAAGCCGGCAAGGGCTTGTCGCACTGGAAAAAGGAGACGTTGACGAAGCCGAAAAACGGTTAAGCGATGCCGTCCGCCTTGATAAAAATAATCCCGATCACCGCCGTTTTTATGCGGAAGTTCTCTGGAAACAAGGAAAACAGGAAGCGGCTTTGCGGCAGTTGAATGAATTGGTCAGCATCAGCGGGAAAGAGGATGCCGTGCTGCATCTTTTGCTTGCCGAAAAATATCATGAGATTCACGATCAGCAAACGGCGTTCCGGCATGCGGATACGGCAGTCCGGCTGGACGCAGCGAATGCCCGGAGTTGGGCGTTGCGTGCCAAAACGCGCCGGCTGCTGACGGAAGCCGCTTGGTCAGCACCGCAGGAGAACTCGCCGGAACATACTGCCGAAATGTTCCGGCAGTCGCGGGATGATATTCTGCGGGCGATTACGCTCGATCCGGGGAATAAGGATTTGCTGCCGGAACTTGCTCTGATCCAAATGCGCTGCGGACAATTTGAACAAGCTCTGGCGGCATGGCTGGATGCACAGGACAAATATCCGGCAGGAAAAGAACCGGTTTTCATTTTAGCGGGAAAGAGTGAAACTCTCGCTGCCCTGTACCGCTACGACGATGCGGCGGTTTGTCTTAACAGCATTTTGCAGCGCGACCCGAATGATGCAGCGGCAAAACAGATGCTCGCTCATATTCTGACTGCCTCCAAAAACCGTGTTCAGCGGTAGCCGTTAAAAATACCGGCTGATTTGATATTGATCGATTCTTTTTTAACCGTTATACTGATCATGCAGGCAGCCGATAAGCCGTCAAACAAAGGATACGCAGGATCAGGGAGGTTATTGTGAATTTATTTCAGGGAGAAGAAATACGGGTGAATGTCCGCATTATGGTGCGGCGCGACTTTGCCGAGGTGCAGTCCATAGAGGAGTCCTGTTTTGAGTTTCCATGGACGGAACAGGAATTCCTGTCGTGTTTGCAGCAGCCGAACTGTCTTGGGCTGGTGGCGGAATGCGAGGGAAAAATCGCCGGTTTTCTTATCTATGAGATGTCGAAGGGGGGAACTTTTATCACGAACATTGCGGTTGATCCGGCGTTGCAGCGGCATAACATTGCCCGGCAGATGATCCAAAAACTGGTGACGAAAATGCTGACCCGGCAGACGCGCAAACTTGTCATTGAAATCCGGGAGACCAATCTGTCAGCGTTGCTTTGTTTCCGTGCGCTGGGGTTTAGGGCATCGAATGTTCTGAAAAACTTTTATGAGGGGCAGAACGAAGATGCGTATGTGCTGCAATACCGTCTGGGCAAGGAACTTGCTCTGCCGGTTTACACATCTTCTGCCGGGCGGCTTTCGGAATTGATTGCCGGCTAGTCCCTGCCGGACGGGATGATTGAGGGTGCGGAGAAGATACGTTTTCCGTTAACAACAAACAAGCAGCCGGCAGGCGCGGAACGGGAATGATGTTACTGCTCCCATTCGGCAAGGAGATACGTTTTGCTGATTTTTCTTGCAATGTCTTTTAACGTCTGCTCTGATGTTCCGTCGTCTGTTTTTTCCTTTTTCCCGTTTCTTCCTGATAGAATAAAACGCTATGGATGATTCTACGGAACTTGTCAAGCCCGATAACATAACACGGGAAGAGTTTTTGCAATGGCGTTCTCCGCGGCAGGGCAAAACCAATCCGCAGCGGATGACCAATGCCGTTTGGGAATACCTCGTCAAAAACCGGTTAGACGCATATACGGCAAACGCTCTGTTTGACGGTCCCTCGTCTTTGGATGCCGGTCCGTGCTGGTGTTTCGACAGGTTCGGACAAAGTGAAACGTTATTGCCTGACGGAACAACATTATTTATCGGCGGAGAACACGAGGACTTCTACGACCCAGATTTTTATATCTATAACGATGTTATCCTGATTGATAAAAACGGCGGCATTGAAATTCTGGGGTATCCGGCAGATATTTTCCCGCCGACGGACTTTCATTCGGCAACCCTTGCCGGCAACGTCATTTTTATCGGCAGTTATCACCCCGGTCAAACGGTATATGCTGCCGCACTTGACGGTCGTGTTTTTCCGTTACCGGCAGAGACGTTTCCGCCGGCAACGTTGAAAACATTCCTGACAAAAAGCGGCGATGAAACAGCAGTATGTCCGTGAACGGATTTTGAATTGCGGCGAACTTTGTTTTGTTTCTGATTTTGCAAATGATACGGTGCAAAATATCATAACGGAACCGTATTATTCCCTGTGTGTGATTTTAGACAAGCGAATTTTGGTCAATCCGCAGGCGGCGGGACTTTACCGGCTGTTCTTTTTTCCGGCTTCTGGTACAATCGTTCCGGTACAAGTGAAGGCGGCAGCGAAAACTGCCGCTGCCCGTTTGCCGAATGTTAATTTATGCCCTCTGTTTCCGAACTGAATGACAAAAATTTTGATGCGGTGATTCAATCCGACACTCCCGTTTTAGTTGACTTTTGGTCGCCGGCGTGCAAGCCGTGCGGACTGCTTACGCCGATTCTCGAAGAACTTGCTTCGGATAACGAAGGCGATGCGGTGGTTGCCAAAGTCAATGCGGCGGAAAATTCCGGTTTAACCGCCCGCTACGGCATTGATATTCTGCCGACACTGCTTTTTTTCCGCAACGGTAAGGTCATTGAACGTATGACCGGCGTACAATCGAAACAAAAACTTCAAACTGCATTAGACGAAATCGAATGAAAACGATCAGCACCTCGTCCGCACCGGCGGCTATCGGACCGTATTCGCAGGGCATTGTTGCCGGCGGCTTTTTGTTCACGTCCGGGCAAATCCCGCTGACACCGGTCATTGCTGCGGTCAGCGGCTCAATTGAAGAACAAACAAAACAGGTTCTTGTCAATCTTGATGCCGTTCTTGCCGCAGCGGGAACGAATTGGAACCGTGTGGTAAAGACCACTGTTTTTCTGACCGACCTCAGTGATTTTGCCCGGATGAATGCGGTGTATGAAGAACATCTTGGGGCTGCACGCCCTGCCCGCAGTACCGTGCAGGTGGCCGCTTTACCGAAAGGGGCGAAAATTGAAATCGAACTCATTGCCGAAACCGGCGGGTAGGATTTCAGCGTTTTCCGCGAACGCCGTTTTCAGTCATTGCCGTCAGTCATTATTATATGTCCAATCCGATCACGTCCCATTCGCCCCAAGTCATTTTCGTCAACAAAGCCGCTTGCCGGGATTGCTATCGGTGTATCCGCGTCTGTCCGGTCAAAGCCATCAAAATGCGAGACGGTCAAGCCGCTGTTGTCCCGGAACGCTGCATCGCCTGCGGTACCTGCGTCCGCGAATGTCCGCAAAACGCCAAACATTACCGTTCCGAACTTGAAAATGCCAAACGAATCCTGACCGAAGCCGCACCGTCCGGGCGGGTTGCCTGTTCATTAGCCCCTTCTTTTGCCGGATGCTTTTCCGACCGGCTGCGGCGGAGAATTCCTTCCGTTCTCCGCTTTCTCGGTTTTTCCCACGTTGCCGAAACCGCTGTCGGTGCCTTTTATACCGCCAAAGCCGCCGCCCGCTTCCGGGAACAGCACCGCAACGATCAGCCGGTCATTCTTTCGGCATGTCCGGCGTGCGTAGAGTATATTCTGCGTTATATGCCGCAGTATGCACCCTACATCGCACCGGTGGACTCGCCGATGATTGCCCACGCAAAATACCTTCGTAAAAAACTGGGAGAAAACACAAAAGTTGTGTTTATCGGTCCATGTTCTGCCAAAAAAGTCGAAGGAGAAACCGCCGGCGGCACCGGACATATTGATGCGGTTTTGACCTTTGAAGAATTATTGCAATGGCTTGCGGAAGAAAAAATCGACATTGCCGGATGCGAGGAAAGCGGTTTCGATGACACTCCGCGCGGTGCTGCACGTTATTTCCCGCTCGAAGGGGGCTGCATTAAAACCGCAGGATGGTCTAACGACCGGCTGGACGAAAATATTATCGCCGTAAGCGGCTTTCGGAATGTCCGGCATGCGCTGGAATTATGCAAACCGGGACAAATCATCGAACCGCTGTTTTGTCCGCAGGGATGTATCGGCGGTCCCGGCATCGGACAACACGATCCGGCATACGATGCCCGGCATAACATTATCGAATATGCCTGCCGCCGGATTTGAATGTAGTCCGAAACCGGTTCAAGTGTGCCGGTCTAGTCGCTGACTACGTCCTTTCCGGCATCGTCGTAGGAAGCATTACTGGTGGTCGTATCGGTGTCGCTCGTGCCGGAATCCGTTGTGCTGGTGTCAGTCGTACTCGTATCCGTTGTACTTGTATCGGTGCTGCTCGTGCCGGAGTCCGTTGTACTGGTATCAGTCGTACTCGTATCGGTTGTATCGGTATCGTCCGATTCGCCCCACCCCGGATCAAGGAGAAACGTACCGGCGGTATCATTGATCAACGAGCCGGAACTGCTGCCCCCGGAAGGGACAGCGGAAGTCACCCCCGAATCGCCGACAGCAGCGGTATTTTCGGGGGGGGCGGACGATGAACCGGAACCAGCCGGATCGCAGCCGGTAAAGCACGCGGCAACAGCAAGCAGCGTTGTTGTAAAGCAGATTCTCATATAAGTTTTCATTTGTATAACCTCGGTATTGGTTGTTCCGAAATTGGCGGCAAAAGCCGGTTTGCCGAAGCGTTTTCAACAGCAATAGCAACCGCCAGCGTGCTATTTTAGCACAAATTCAGGAAAACACAAATATTGAATGAAAAAATACCGGAAAATGCTCACTGAAGGATCGCATAAATGCTGCCAAAAAAGCAAACGAGCGGAGTTAGCCGCACGGGTCGTCTTTTGGAAACGTCCCAACATACCGCCCGTGCGGCAACACCCGTTATTATTCATCAAGGTTGATTTTCAGCGTGTTCCTGCCGTTGGTAAGCGTGAACGGTATCCGTTTGCTTTGCACTCCGTCCGGCAAAGCCGGTTTGGGAATCGTAACCGTTTGTCCGAAATGGTCTTTTTCCTGAACATCGGTGAATTTCTCGACCATAATCTGAACTTTGCCCGCCATCGGCCCGCAGTCCTTCGGAATGACAAACTTCCCGTTTGCATCTGTAACGCTTCCCGCCTCCGGTCCCGCTTCCGGCCGGATGATGACCGTTGCATTATCAACCGGTTTGCCTTGAAAGACAACGCTTCCCTCTACGGAAACTCTCGCTGCTTTTTGGGAACAGCCGGACACCATAATCGTTACGAAAAGTAATGTAATCGCCGCTGTCAATGTTTTCATGATATTGCTCATTGTTAAGGGTTGTTCTTTTAATTGATAATGAAAAAGAGAGTGAGCGGGGGCATACGCCGGCCGCTCTCTCATTTTTGTTACGTTTTATACTTCACCATTCTCTGTCAACAAACGGAATGGAAGAAGCCGCGAAAGCGTTTACGGCAAACTGACGGACTGACCGTCCTGCCGGTCGCCGTAATAACGCCAAATCGACGAGGTAATGGTTTCCGACACAAATCGTCCGCTTGCGTCTGCCAAAGTGACATTCACGCCGCCCGTATGTTTGCTGGCAGCACTGACATGCGGCGGACACTCCTGACCGCTGTTAGCGGTATCAATGTTAATGCCGTAATAGGTCGAGAACGTTACATCGCCGATAGCCTGCGGAATACCGGGACCAAACCACGGTCCCGGAAAACGGTTGCCGTTGTTCTGTGCTTTTAATGTCCCCATATCCCGTTCCGACACCATCAGCGTATTGCTTGTCCCGTCGCTGATATTGTCCAGCCCCGGCTGAAAACCGGTGTTGCTTTCAAACGGCGGATGTCCCTGAAAAAACAATCCCAGATAATCGCCGTTGTCGGCACTGCTCCGTGCGGTGATAATTGTTTTGTAGCGGTTGTTGTCGAAAGTGTCGCCGGTATCGTGGTTTGCTGTACACCAACTTCCGCACATATCGCGGCGTTCTGCTTTCCCGCAGCGGTAGGGACCAAACAATCCGACATAATTTCCTCTGGCAAATCCTGAACCGTTAGGCACCGTGCTTTTTCCGGGGCAGGACGGACAAATCCAAGTGGAAATGCTGACTCCGTAGATGTCGGGACCGCAAAGCGTGCGGTGATTCAGCCCCCAGTTGCCGACGCAGTCGTTGGTCATTCCGCCGGCGGTGCATTTTTGGACAATGGCATCCCAAAGCGGTGCCTGCTCGATAAACGGCATCAGCCGTGCGCCCCAGCCGAGTGATCCTTTGTCGTAGCTCATATCGGTTGTATGCCAGCGGCTTTTATTTGCCGGGTCGTAGCCCATTGTTACACCGCAGGGAAACGCTCCCTTTACGCCGTTAAAGTTGTGCAGCCCGATAGCGATTTGCTTTTGATTGTTCTGACATTGCATACGCCGAGCAGCTTCGCGTGCGACCTGTACGGCAGGCAAAAGCAGCGAGATCAGCAATCCGATGATCGCGATCACGACAAGGAGTTCAACGAGCGTGAAGGCTGACCATTTGCGGTAGGTCGCCTCTCGCC
>JAIRPZ010000048.1 GCA_031256755.1 Planctomycetaceae bacterium | reverse complement strand
GTATTTTGTAATAAAAATCTTGCCCATCTTGTAAATCCTGTTAAAATCTCTTTTTCTTGCTGCGGTCTGCCGTTCTGCAAACTGCGGTCTTTTATTATCAATTAAAACGCCTTGAGGTTATTACCGCTGATTTCGACATTTTTACCGTCTTTTTGCAGCACCGCCAGCCCGAGTTTCAACGCCTCGTCCGCAACCCCCTTCGCAAACGAAAACCCAGCCACCGCAAGGTAAATCGTCTTATCCGCAAATTCCGGGAACAACTTGCGGAAATTGACCGCCTTACGATTCATAAACGTCTTCAAATCGGGCAGTTGAAACTTGTACTTCACTTCAATAAGCACCAGCGAATCGCCGTTGTGCAAAACGATGTCGTACTCTTCGTCAATGCCGTCGACGTTGCTCGCTAAATTCGGAGAAATCCGCTTGTACTCAATGCCGCAAAACGAATGCGTATGTTTCATTGCCCGTTGGAAAAACTGTTCGGCGTGTTCGCCTTGGCTTTTGCCGATTCCGCCGATGTCCCGCCGCATTTCCTTCCGCTCACGCTCCCAGCGATCCCAACGCTCTTTGTCCAAGCGTTCCCGCTCCGCTAAAGCCGCCCGCTGCTCCGCTAACGCCGTTTGCTGCTCCGCCTGCCACGCAAGAAAGGCGGCTTCACGCTCCGCTTTTTCCCGTTCCCAACGCTCTGCACGCTCTTTTTCCAAACGCTCACGCTCAATGCGTTCCCGTTCCCAGCGGGCAGAAAATTCCACTTGCTGATCCGCCAACCGCTGAAGCGACCGCGCTAAATCCTCTTTCGTTACCGGTTTTTCACTCATAATTCCCCTCCGCTCCTCATCACAATTCCCTATCCTAAACAAAAACAGCAAAAATTGCAAGAGACGGCAGTTTGCAGACGGCAGACCGCAGCAGAAAAATTTCTCTCTTGCTGCCGTCTGCAAACTAATTGTCAATTAAAAATATACCCGTGCGGCTAGCACCGGCGGGACGAATGTCCCGCTCTTATTTTGCCTTAAAAGTCCGGTTATGCCGATTATTTTGATTTTAACGGCGGCATTTTCGGAATTCTGATAAAAACCGGCTTTCTTGTTATGACCCCTATTGCCGAAACAACCCATTGTACCTAAATTATCGGATTATCTGATACAACTCCTTTTATTCCGGTAACCGGTACAAACGTTTATGACGAACCTTGCTTTCAGTATCACGAACATTCCCGAAATGCGGTCAATGATTTTTTTCAACCGCCTTTCCAACGAAATTTCCGAAATCACCCGCCGGCTCGAAACCGGTCAGCGGATTAACTCCGGCAAAGACGACCCCGCCGGTCTCCTCACACGCAACTCCATGCGAACCGACATCCGAGGCATTCAGTCCGCCCAAAAAACAACGTCCGCCGCAAACGAACTCCTGTCGGCTGCCGAAAGCGGTTTGGCAAACATCTCCCGAATACTGACCGGCGACATCAATAACAAAAATGACAACGGTCTCATCGGACTGATTTACGATGACACCGTTCCGGCTGCAATGAAACAGCAGCAAATCCGCGATATTCTGGCGTTGATTGACGGCACCATACGGACAACCACCTACAACGGCAAGCAGTTGCTCAACGGGTCAATGGATTACCGCCTGTCCGGTGTCGATACCGCAAAACTTTCCAACGTTGCCGTTTCCCGCGCCGCACCGGAAACGCCGCAGGGTCAAACCGTCAACGTGAAAGTGCTGGAACAAGCCGAAGCCGGAACACTGAACATTGATGCGGCAGCAGGACTTCCCCTGACCGCTCCCTTCGATTTGCGGATTGAAGGCACCGGCGGAAAATCGGCGGATATTCATCTGAACCAAGCAATCAGTGCGCAGGACGTGATTGATGCTATCAATGCCCAAACCGGAGTCACCGGTATCACCGCAAGAGATAACAACAAAGGACAAATTGCTCTGGAAACGGTCGAAACCGGCAGCAAACAGTCCGTTTCCGTGACAGACAAGAACCACACTCTGATAATTACGGATTCCGCCGGTACGGCAGCAACGTCGGCGAATGGTAAAGATATTCTCGTCACCGTCAACGGGCGGCGGGTGCAGGGAGACGGACAGCAGGTTCGGTTCGCTGCGGACGATTTATCACTGTCCATGTCGGTTTCGTCCGCATTATCGGCAGGGCAGCAAACATCGTTCCGCGTTGCCGGCGGCGGTCTCCTCTTTCAGTTAGGCAAAGACGTTCAAACGCCGCTGCAATACCGGATGGCGTTGCCGAGTATGACGGCATCGCATCTCGGCGGGGCAAGCGGCGTGCTGGAAGACCTGCGGACGATTGACCTGAACACGGATGCGGGAAAGGCGAAAGCATTCGCTATCGTCAGCGAGGCGGTCAATCAGGTTGCCGTGCAGCGGGGAACAATCGGCGCGGTACAGAAAAACGTGCTGCAAAGCAATGCGAATAACCTTGACATTCAACTGGAAAAAGTGTCGGAATCGGAAGGATTGATTTCCAATGCGGACATGGCGTTGGAATCTTCCCGACTGAACCGGGCGGAACTCCTTGCCCAGTCGGCGATGGAGGCGATTCTCCATTCCCGCCAGTTCCGGCAGTTTATCCTTCAGTCATTGCTGGGGTAGAAACGGATTGACACAGACCGCTGTTTCGGCTACAATGCCCGCCGTATCCCGTCCGTTTTCCGGCGTTTGCTGTGCTGTTCCCCGCATACATACACCCTTTCACGCTGTTTTCGATTGGTGTTTCCGCCGTCCTGATGTTCTGGCTGACGGCTGCGGCGTGCCGGAGAGGAAAACGCACGCTGTTTCTCGCCGTTTCATGGTGTATGTTCTGCACCATCATTCCCCTCGGTTTGTGGGGCATCGATCATACCGTACAGATCGCCAAAAATGACCGCCGGAATATGCTTTCCGATTTGGCAAAATCGTTTGCCGTGACACTCCGGGAAGCCGGTCACGAAAATATCCCCGCCGATGCCGATGCGGAAAACCCGCACTACAAACACTGCCTGAACATTCTGACCCAAATGCAGGATCGCCTGCCGATTACCGCTTCCATTTACACTCTTCGGAAAAACAAGGAGAACCGGTTGGTTTTTATCTGCTGTCCTCCTGCCGACCTCAACAGAGACAACCGCATTGAAGGCGAAAAGGAGCAACTCGTCCCTTTGGGAACCATTTACCCCGGACCGCCGGAAGATGTTCCCGAACTCATGTCCGCCGCGGACGGTCTGTCCGGTTTTAACGGAGAAGTTGTCGAAGATGAATGGGGACGCTGGGTCACTGCTGCGGAACCGATTTACGATAAAACCGGAAAGAAAGTCGATGCCGTTCTTGGAGTCGATTTTTGGGGCGAAGTATGGGATAACGAAATCGCCGGTGCCGCCGTGTGGCCCCAGTTATTTTTGCTGCTGTTTCTCATCCTCTTTTTTATTGTCGTGGTTTTTCTGTATCACCGCCGGACAATTGAAGACCAATTGACCCAATATGCGGCAAGTTTGGAACAGACAGTCGATGAACTCGTTGTGGCGAAGAAAAATACGGACATTGCTATTCAGGCAAAAGGGTATTTTCTTGCCAACATGAGCCACGAAATACGGACACCGATGCATGCGATTCTCGGCTGTGTGGATATGCTTGCCGATCTGGGACAAGGCAAAAAAACAACGCTGCCGCAGGAACAGGTGATTGATCTGATACGGAAAAGCAGCAAAGATTTAATGACGGTCATCGACGATATGCTGACGTTTTCCGACATTGATTCTCACCGGGTTGTTTTGGAAACGGTGCCGGTCAATCTGCGGCAGTTGATCGAAGATGTCAAAACGCTGCTGCAAGACCAACTTCAAACGAAGCACCGTGTGAATTTTTCCTTCCTCTGCGAAGACAACGTGCCGCAGGCGTTTATCGGCGATCCGGTGCGTCTCCGGTGGATTCTCATCAGTTTGCTGAATAACGCCGTCAAATTTACAGAATCAGGCCGTATCAGTATCCGGTGTTCCTGCCTGCCGCAGAAAGCGGCGGAAACCAACAGCATTGCGGCATTGAACCGGAATACGGCAGCGGCATTCCGCCATCGGCTGCCGGAAAGTCCGCAAACCCTTCGGGCAAGAGGTTTACGCGGCACCGTCTTGTCAACGCTGGAAGATTTTACCGCCCCTCCTTCGGTTGCAGACATCAAACCGGCGGAGTCCGGGATTGCCGATGCGTCCGGTGCGGTCATTTTGCAGATTGACGTAACGGATACCGGCATCGGACTTTCGGAAGAACAAATAGACGGTTTATTCAAACCGTTTTCGCAGGCGGATGCCACCTCCACAAGAAAATACGGCGGCACCGGTTTAGGATTAGGCATTGTCAAGGGGCTTGTCCAGTTAATGGAAGGAACCATTGCCGTCAAAAGTACGCCCGGTGCGGGCAGCACGTTTTCGGTTTTGATTCCCGTTTACGAACCGGAACATTACGCATACAGGAAAGTGCGTACCGGAGTGTTTCTTCCGCCGAATGTACCGGAGCCGAAAAAGCCGGTTTCTTCGGCAGCAAAACCGCTGCCGCTTTCTGATTTACGTATTCTGGTCGTGGACGATGCGGTGGTCAATCAACTGGTTGCGGAAGCGAAACTGAAGGATGCCGGTGCCGTTGTGGAAAATGCGTCCAACGGTCAGACGGCACTGGACAAAGTCCGCGAAGCCGAACTGTCAAATCTTCCGTTTGATTTGATTTTGATGGACTTACAGATGCCGGTTATGGACGGTTTTACGGCAACGCGGCAACTGCGGCAGCGGGGATTTGCCAAGCCGATTGTGGCATTGACCGCCAATTACGGCAGCAGCGGAATGGCACTGGAAGCAGGCTGCAACCGTGTTCTCTCGAAACCGATTGACCGGGATTTACTGATCAACACCATTTTGGAACTCTCTTCGGAGTGAGCATACTATACCGCACCGCAAACGGGGGGCTTTTATTTTTTTCAAACCGTGTTAAAATAACGGGACGTTGCGATTGATTTTGAGAGTGAGCGGGTTTTGTCCCGAATTTGAGTCTATGTCCAGTAAAGAGATTCCTGTTTTTGATAAATCCGGTAAAGAAGTCAGCAAATTGACGGTTGACACTTCGGTCATTGCGGATCGGATCAGTGCGCAATTGCTGCATGATGCGGTGGTGATGTATCAATCGAATCTGCGTCAGGGTTCGGCGAAAACGAAGACGCGGGCGGAAGTTGCCGGTCATAAGAAAAAGATGTACCGGCAAAAAGGGACTGGTAATGCACGTGCCGGTCATATTCGGAGCGGTGTGCGGCGCGGCGGCGGTCATATCTTTGCGAAACAGCCCCGCGATTGGTTTTACCGGCTGCCCCGAAAAGCCCTTCAAATTGCAACCCGAATGGCAGTGGCCTCTAAAATCAACGATTCGCAAATCACGCTGATTGACGCATTATCCGTCGATGCTCCCAAAACAAAAGAAGCCGCTGCGGTGCTGAAGGCACTTTCTATCCGGGAGTCCGTCTTGATTGCCGTTGAAAATTACAGCGTCAACTTGTACAAAAGTTTCCGCAATATCGGCGATGTGCGGATTCTGCCTGTCTCGGAAATCAATGCGTATGAAGTGCTGCGTCCGAAGCGGGTTTTGATGACGAAAGCCGCGTTGGAAAAATTTGTTGCTTCCGTTCCGGCACGAAAGGAATCTTAACAAAAAACACCGTACAGAGTTGTACAAAATTGTACAGCTCTGTCTATAGAGAGAATTAAAAAAATTGGAATCCATTACTAGAGAGAATTTGCCATGCCTAAACAAAAAGACGTTACACAGGTAAACTTGCAACTTGAACCGTATCAGATTGTTCTTCGTCCGATTGTGACGGAAAAGGGCTATCACCAGGCGGAGCATCAGAATACGTACTATTTTGAAGTTCATCAGTTGGCGAACAAAAAGCAGATTAAGGAAGCGGTGGAGTTTCTTTTTGAAGTCAAGGTTGTTGATGTCCGCACGCAGAACCGGAAGGGGAAGACCTCGCGTTCCCGGCGCGGGCTATTCGGACAGCGGCGAAATTGGAAGAAAGCCCTGGTCAAATTGGATGCCGAAAGTAAAATCAATTATTTCTGACGGTTGTTCTTTGACCGTTTGCAGCCATAAACGGGGCATGTTCCCCGTTTGCTTTGTTGTTGTTTAAGAGCGGTGTATGCCGTATGGTTCGTTTCCGTTTTCTGCGAGAAATCGTCCGCCGAATCCCGCAGCCGCAGCCGCAAGTCCCGCCGTAATACAAACCGTTGCGGCAGAACTGTTATGGACAAAAAAACTGCCGATAAAAACAAGACCCGCAAGCCCTAACGATACAAACGATATACCGCTGACCGCCCGCAATAACCGGATTTCTTCCCGATAGTTTGCAGCCGGTGTCTCGTCTGTATACCGCTTTTTCCGAAAAACCGCCCGCTTCAAAGTATGAAGCCGGTACCGGCGCGAATACTTGCCGTAAGAAAGCCGAAGCGATGAAAGCACTTGCCGAAGATGAGCAATCTGGTTTGCCCGCTGCTCCGCCGGCAGCCGATTCTGCCGTTCCAGCAAAGCCAAGTCCGCCGGCAAGTCCGGTGTTTCTCTTCCCGATTGAAGACGCAGCATCAGCCCCCGGCGAAGACGTTTCAATTCCAACACAGGATCAAACGTTTCTGCCGGTATCGTGCCTTCTGACGTTAAGACATCGAAATAAGATTCCCCCATCAGCGCACATTATCGGTTAAACCGTTGCCCGAAAATGAGGGAAATTACAAAAATGCCGGCAATATCAAAAACAATGTCATTGCCGTTTTTGCTGAATAGCGGTATACGTTGCGTATAATTTAACGGTTACGCCGAACCGGTTTCGGGAAAAAACAGGGTTCCGGCACATACCGGCAAAGTCCGGCGCATTTCCTTGACGAAGGGAACAGAAGGAACGGCGGTTTTTTTCCGTGCGATCCCTTTACCGATTCACTTCGCTTTGCTTTTTCGCAATCCTTACATAATGAATATTAACCGCACAAAACGTTTTTTCGTTTCAACCGTTCTCATTCTTCTATTGCAAACGTCTCTGCAAACAACGGCTTCGGCGCAAGGCGTAATGCTTCGGGCAAGCGGAGCAGTTAATGAGTCCGTTGCCGGCACTGCAACCGGTATGCCGCTGGATGCCGCCGGAACGCTCGTTTGGAATCCCGCCGGTATTTCCGCACTGAAAAAAAACGAAATGTCTGTCGGTCTCGGTTTAATTCAGCCGCACACGCGGGTTTCGACAACGTTTGCCGCAAACGGACAACTTATCGGATCAACAAAAGGCGAAGCCGGAATCACACCGGTTCCGACAATGGCGTTTGTCTGGCGGAAATGTCCAAGGTCTCCTTTCACTTACGGAATCAGTATGGCTGGTGTCGGCGGTGCCTCCTCGCTTTATCCGAATGAAATAACGAATCCTATGTCCGGCAGATCCGCCAACGTTATTGTTTTGCAAGTGACTCCGACCGTTGCGGTACAAGTGACCGAGCGGTTATCCGTCGGTGTTGCGCCGGTGATTGATCTGGCTTCGCTCAATATCAATCCGATGTCGCTGGGCGGTTCTGCTACTGCTGCTGGTTCACTGATAACCTATGGAACGAAATATGCATGGGGAGGCGGTTTTCAAATCGGAACCTTTTACGATTTCCAAAATCATTTCAAAGCCGGCTTTATGTTCAAAAGTCCGATTTGGGCGGAAGACATTTATTTTACCGGAACAAACGGTGCCAATCAGCCGGAAGCCCGGTCGTTTGATTTGAATTTGCCGATGACGTTTTCTGCCGGAATTTCGTATGACGGTTTCCAAAATACGGTCATCGGTATGGATGTGCGGTATTTCGATTATGCTCACACAGCCGGTTTCAAAGACGGATTGGTCAGCACTACCGTTGCCGGTCTCGGCTGGGAAAGCATTTGGTCGATCCATCTTGGTATAGAGCATACGTTCAGCAAAAAATTGAAGGGACGTATGGGCTACTGCTGGAATGAAAATCCGATACCGGGACGAAGTGCGATGCTGAATGTTTCGGCACCGCTGATGATGGAGCATGTCCTGTCTTTCGGCGTTGGTTATACGCTGGCGAGAAATTTGGAATTATCGCTGACGTACAATCATGCTTTTGAGGCAAGCGTGACCGGTCCGATTCCGGGAACGCCATTCAACGTCACCAATACGGTTTCGGCGGATACGGTTGCCGCCGGAATCTCGAAGAAATGGTAAATGGCAGAAACGGTCTTGCGTTCCGCTTGCCTCCTGCTAAAATGGGGCAAATTGTGTTGTTTTTGTTTTGTAATTTTCGGTTATGCCGGGACGCACCATTCGAGTTTTGATTATTGACGATTCGCCGCTTGTTCAGCGGATCATTTCCGAGGGGCTTGCCAAAGACCCTAATATCGATGTTTGCGGTACTGCCTCTGATCCGTACCACGGACGGGATCAGATCATTAAACTCCGCCCTGACGTTCTCACGCTGGATGTCGAAATGCCGAAAATGAGCGGTGTTGAATTTCTCCGCCGTCTTATGCCGCAATATCCGATTCCTGTTGTGATGGTCAGCAGTTTGACCGAGCGCGGACAGAAAACCACGCTCGAAGCCATGGCGGCGGGTGCGGTGGATTTCGTTGCCAAGCCCAAAGGGGGCGATCTTGCCCAAATGATTGACGAACTCCGCACGAAAATCAAAATTGCTTCGACGGCGAATGTTGCCCACTGGAAAAACCGGCAGTATGAACCGGCTTCCGGCGGTGATGCCGGTTTGGGCATCAATAAAACGGCGGGGCAAATTGTTTCCAAGCGGATATGTGCTATTGGTGCTTCCACCGGCGGGACCGAAGCCCTGCGGGAAGTTATCTGCGGATTGCCGAGAACTTTTGCCGGAACGGTTGTTGTGCAGCATATGCCGGTTGGTTTTACCAAAATGTTTGCCGACCGGCTGAATTCGCTGGCTCAAGTTGTTGTGAAAGAAGCCGAAGACGGCGATATCATTTATGACGGACGTGTTCTCATTGCGCAAGGGGGAAAACAGATGGAGGTGGTGCGATCCGGTATGGGCTGGGGAGTGCGTTGTTTTGATGCGCCGCTGTGCTGCGGTCACCGTCCTTCGGTGGAGCAGATGATGTTTTCGGTTGCAAAAAATGTCGGCAACAAAGCGATTGGAGCGATGTTAACCGGTATGGGAGCGGACGGGGCAAACGGTATGAAGGCGATGCGGGATGCCGGTGCGCATTGTATTGCCCAGGATGAGGCGACGTGTGTTGTTTTCGGTATGCCGAAAGAGGCGTATGCCAAAGGCGGTGCGGAGTCGCTTGTTCCGTTGCCGAGAATTGCCGCAACGCTGGTCAACATGCTGCGGTGATTGGCATTTCAGGCAATACCCCCGTGTTTTAATGAAAGGGGGTTTCCGGTTGTGCTTGTGCTGCCGGACGTGAAGGAGACCCGGTTTTTTGTGTTTTCTCGAACAGCGTACACTTCTCCGCTGCGGATACTGCCAGAAACAATAGTGGTTTGCCAGCATTTCTATTGTTGTCTTTTTCACAAATATTTTTCCTTTGGCACTGGCACCGTCCCAGATATTTTTTCGATTTCATCCAGAGCCGCCGAGTGGTTGCCGCCGTTCACGGTCAATTGAATAGTTAGTTTACCTGCCGTTAGAAAAATAACAAACCGGCGGGCGAATGTCCCCCCGGCTCTCTTGCTGCTGTCTGCAATCTGCCGTCTTTCTAATTATCAATTTTCTATTATCAATTATTTCAGCCCCCGCCGGCACTTTGCCGTTTTACTGTCCGGCAGAAGGGGAAGTAGGAACGAAACGGGTTTGCAGAACAGCATCGCCCAAAGAAACACCGGCATATTTCGCAATGAAAGCACATTTTGCCTTGAAAAGATAATAAACCGTCTGCGGCAAATGAGTACGGTCATATTCAACCAGTGTTTCGTAATTGGCAAGCCCTTTGGCAATAATCACATCCGATTGATGAAACACATTCATAAACTCGCGGCTGCACTGCTCCAATACTGTTCCGACGGCATCGTTTCCATTGGTAATGACCGGCACCGTTTTGTGAAGTCCGATCGATTCCGCATCAGCAAGCACCGCATCATTCAGCACAGCCGATCCCCGCACGGCAGCAATGACCGAAAGATGAGGATAATGCCGCTTGATTTCTTCAATCATAATCTGATCACAGACAATCTCGCCGCAGTTATCAAGCAAATACAAAACTTGTTTTGCATGTTTTAATCCTTCTGCAAAAAGTTTTACGCTGCCGTTGATGGGGGCTTGCAGAGCATTTTCAAATGCCTGCCGCAAGGTTTCTTTATTCCAATCGCCGCGGACGGCGTAATCAATAGAATTTCCGGCAATAGCCGTTTGCACCGCTGCCCGTATCGGATCGTGCGCCTGCCGGATACGCTCCCGCAGGGAATCCGCAAGAGCAAGCATCAATTCGTTGGATTCCTGTTTCTGTGCGGTATACGGATCGGCATTGACGGTTTCGCGGCGGATAATACGCTGGATTTCTTGGGCGAGGAGGGGCGGAATCACGGAAAAACCCTTTTCCCGGACAATGTCAAGTGTTTGTTTGAATACCGCCGCATGTTTCGCTTCGTCATCGGTTGCAAACCGGGCGGCTTCCAATGATTGCCGTGTCAGGCAAAGCATACAATCCAGAGAAATCGGCATACGAAGTCAGATATTTTTATCCGTTCTTGAAGATCGGTCTGCTCTGTATTTTAACCGATTTTTCGTAATCGGGCGGCAGCGGATATTCTCTATGGTATAATGACCGCTATGCTTACATCTTATCTGTCTGTTTGCGAAGAAGCCGCCCGGTCGGCAGGTGCCGTCCTGCGGAAAATGCTCGGCAATGTCAGTGTCCGGCATAAGAAAAATCCGTTTGATCTGGTCACCGAAGCCGACATCGCTGCACAAAAAATAATCGAATCCATTGTCCTCGGTCATTTTCCCGATCATGCCTTTCTCGGTGAAGAAGGATATCTCACTCCGTTAAGCCGGCAAACAAACAAATCAGAAAGCAACGGTCTTTGCTGGATTGCCGATCCGCTTGACGGCACAACAAACTTTGTTCACGGCGTTCCCCTTTTTGGACCGTCCATCGCCCTGACACAAGGCAACGATGTTTTATGCGGCGTATTTTATAATCCCATGATTGATGAATTTTTCTCGGCAGCAAAAGGCACCGGGGCTTTTCTCAACGGACAGCGGCTGCAAACGTCTTCCCGGCAAATACCGGAGGAATCCCTGATTTCGGTCAGTTTTCCGACACAAGTCCGGCAAGACACACCGGATTTAGCCGCTTTTCTCCGCGCCGTACCGGTTTGCCAAGCCATCCGCCGTACCGGTTCAACCGCATTGAATCTGGCTTACGTTGCCGCAGGGCGGTTTGACGCAACTTGGACTTTTACGTGTCATCCTTGGGATATTGCGGCAGGATGCCTTCTTGTCCGGGAAGCAGGCGGAATGATAACGAAACCGGACGGCTCGCCGGTCACATTCAGCGACCCCTCGCCGGTTTTTGCCGCTGCGGGCGAACCGCTGCACCGCGAATTGGGACAACTGCTGTTGTAGAAGATTATGAAGCAAAGAAAGGCAGCCAATAGTCGCCGCACGTGCGTATAATGTCCGAAAAACGGCAATAAATATCCGCCGCCGCCACCGCCGCGAGTCCGGCTGCCAAAGCGGGAAACAGCCAGCGAATCCCTGCCGGCGGCACCGGTAATGTCCGGCAAAGACCGGCGAATTTCTCCCGCAATATATCAATATGCGGATTACCCTGCTCATAGCCCGTCGGAGTAAACAGAAGATGTGAACCGAAGAGGTCTCCGGTAACCGTCCATTGCAGCCCTAAACCGTGCAGCGACAAAACGTTGCCGCACCACTCGGCTTTCGGATCAATTTGCCGGGCAAGATCAAACATTGCCGGTAAAACAATTTCACGCCGGACATGGTAAATGACGATCCGGCTGCGGAATAATCCGGCTGCGGAATACGTAACCGTAAAATAAAAGCATGTCCAAAAGAACCACGTCATCAATCCCCAAGCACTGAAAACATAAATCGGAATGATGAATTTCCCCAATCCCAGCGTTGCCAAACCGAACAATCCCCACGCAAGCAGGGCAAAATCAACGGAACCGCTGAACAGTGTCGGACGGCGGCGGAACTGAACGACCGTCAAAAAAATAAAATACACTGTCAGCGGCAAGAGAGCAAATGCGAGCATACTGTATTTTATCCCATTCTGCCGGCATCGCAACGGGATATATCAAACGGCGTGAAAGATCCATCGCCTTATCGACATCGTTAATCAAATGTGTCTTTTTTCTGCAACGATCTGACGCGGCATTGCCCGCATTTTGCATTTTGGTGACGCGTTTTATCGCTATTGACAAAAAATGAAAAATTTTGTAAAATTTAAATCGTTGTAGGCAATTACGGTTAGATGGTTACAGACAAGTTCAATTATGACGACTGCATCTGAAAAAAAGGTTAAATGTGCTCTTTGTGGAACGGAATCACACCAATGGCATCTTTGTTCAAGCAATATGTTTGGCAGCTCGGATTTGGATACCCGTCCGCCGGGGATGTATCGCAGATCAATGGAGTATTGGCTGCAACGATGCCCGAATTGTAATTTTGTCGCAGAATCATTGGCAAAAACAACTGAATTGCCAAAAGATTTTTTGACTACCAAGGAATACCTTGATTTTGGAGATCATTTTCCGAAAGATAAACTTATCGAAACATTTCTTTTCAAAGCCCGTATATCAGGGCGTATTGGAGATTGGCAGACTGCTTTCTGGGATTATCTTGCCGCTGCATGGGTTGCGGATGATAAGGATATTACTAATTGCTACGCCTGTTTGGCACGCATTACAGCGGTTAAAGCGTCACTTAAGAATATTACTAATCGCTATGCCTGTTGGTACCGTTTATTTGAATGCCTGTGTTACATATTCACATATCTGAAATGCTTTTGTTGGCATAAAAAAGATGCAGATGACCATAACGAAGATGATGCGGATGAGAAGATTGACTACGATACAGATACATATTGGATTAAACAGGCACGTCTCGAAGCATTAAATGCTTATGATAAGATTCCCAATATTAAAAGGAACAATATGCTACAAATTGTCAGAGCCGATTTGCTGCGTAAAACGGAGCAGTTTGACCGCTTAATCAATGAATACGCCGAAGTCCAATTTTCGGAAAACATTCTGAATCAAGTCGTTGCATTTGAAATAGAGAAAGCAAAACTGAAGGATACCAAGACATACACCGTTGCCGATGTAGTACCAGCCGATGCAATGCCAAATGACGAGTCATTCCCTTACTAGTTTATTGCTCTCGCAAACATCGCCATTTATCTGAAAAATTAGCG
>JAIRPZ010000039.1 GCA_031256755.1 Planctomycetaceae bacterium | reverse complement strand
GCGGTGTGAGTAATACTCAAGAATCATCATCATTGCCGAGTCCGCCGCCGGTTCAGCCGTCCGGTCGTCCGCCTGTCCGCCGCTCGCTCGCCTTTCCGTTTGTTCTCTTAATCATTCTGACACTGTTTGTCGGCTCGCCCTGGTGGGCAGAATTCATTGCTTATGCGTGGAATCGCGGGATTGAACGGGCAAAAGCCGAAGTGGCCGCAAAACTTCTCGCCGAACTGCCGGATGCCGAACAGCGTATACCATGGGTCGTTAAAAAAGCAGCCCCCGGCGTTGTCGGTATTCATACCATTACACAAAAACCGACAGGACTCGGTATTGATGTCGGAAGCGGCGTTATTGTCGGAGAAGACGGGTATATTCTCACTAATTACCACGTCATTGCCCACGCACAAATGATTAAAGTTAAATTAAGCGACGGACGGGAAACCGAAGCAATGATTGCCGGAACGGACAGAATCAGCGATCTTGCTGTTTTGCGGATAGAGATGGACAACATTAGTGCGATCCCTTGGGGAGACAGCCGCCAGGTCTCCGTCGGCGACCGGGTCGTTGCGATTGGTAATCCCTATGATTTGCAGCAAACCGTCACTTCCGGCATTATCAGTGCTACAGAACGGTACGGACCGGCAGAGCCGCTGCGGGGACATCACGGAACAGTTTCGCAGGAGTTTTTGCAGACCGATGCGGCGATCAATCCGGGCAACAGCGGCGGCGCACTTGTGGACATCACCGGCAAACTCATCGGAATCAACACCGCCATTCTGTCCGAAAGAGGCGGCAACAGCGGTATCGGTTTTGCCATTCCCAGTTTTCTGGCAAAACATGTGTACGAAGAAATCGTACGCTGCGGCGAAATGAAACATGGATGGATCGGAGTGATTCTTGATGCGGTACGGGAATTCGATGCAAAACAAATGAAACAGTCGAAACCGGCAGGGGCGGTCGTTACGCAATTACTGCCCCGTTCACCGGCAGAGAAAGCCGGTATCCGGCGGGGAGATATTCTGTTGAAATGGGGAAAAGAGGAAATTGAAGACCCGCTGCATTTGATCCACACCGTTATTCGGACTCGCCCCGAAACGAAAGAAACGGTGGAAATATTCCGAGACGGTCAGAGAATGACGCTGGAAATAACAGTCGGACAGCGTCCGGTCGATCGGAATTAGCGGCATGAAAAGCGTATCCGTGACGGCAGCGGAATCGTGTCGGGAAGTGAACGTTAAAATAGACAGAATACGCAAAATGTGTCAGTCATAGGTTTTTTGTTTTTTTCCGGGGATTATTTTTGACGATTTGGCAGGAAGCGGGCGTGCTTATGTCGGCACCAATTTGGTACCCGTCTAAAATCGGGCGTAACAAAATGAATATCCGTCAAACGACAACCGGCTTATTTTTTTCCGAAGGGCGAACCGTTTTGCGGTTGCAGTGCGGTGCGGTGTATTGTTTGCCGGTTTGGCTGCTTGCCGTCCTGACGATTGTTGTCCAGACGGGGTGCGTTTCGTTCACGGCGTTTTTCGATCCCAAACCTGCCGGTACGCCGATTATCCGTGATGTACCGAGGGAAACGGCAAAATCATCGCTCCCCTTTTATTTTCTTGAACCGCCGGACATTATCAACGTAGAGGCGATCCATCTCGCTCCGAAAGCCCCTTATCAGTTAAGAATTTTCGACGTGTTGCAAGTGGACGTACTAGGTGCGCCGGCTGAAGATCCGATTAACGGACTGTTTTCAGTCGAACCGGGGGGTGAAATTAAACTCGGCAGCGTCTACGGCGGAGTCAAGATTGACGGATTAACCCTTGACGAAGCCCAGGAGGCCATCAGAAGACATCTGACCTATTCGGATCAAAATCCGAATG
Organism: Planctomycetaceae bacterium; assembly: GCA_031256755.1. GTDB lineage: Bacteria > Planctomycetota > Planctomycetia > Pirellulales > Thermoguttaceae > WRKP01. Next base: position 5,461 of record JAIRPZ010000039.1, on the reverse strand, counting down.
GACGGCTGCTTAATCCGCAGGTTTCCGTGAAACTTGCCCGAATGACCGATATGCAGCAGATTGCCGGAAACCATATGATTGGTCCGGACGGATTTATCACGCTCGGTTCTTACGGGCGGGTTTATGTCAACGGTTTGACGGTAGATGAATGTCGGGATGCCATTGAATTTCATTTGTCGAAACATTTGGAACATCCGCAAGTTGCTGTCGATATTTTTTCCTACAACAGCAAGGCGTATTATGTCATCTTCCAGTCCGCCGCTACGGGCGAACAGGTCTTGAAATTCCCCTTTACCGGTAATGAACACGTTTTGGATGCCATTGCGAATTCCAACGGGTTGGCACCGAATTCTTCAAAGCGGATTTGGGTGGCCAGACCGGTCGGCAATTCCAATAAGCCGATGGTTCTGCCGGTGGATTGGGTGGATGTCACCGCCTATGCAAAGCCCGATACCAATTATCAGATATTGCCGGGCGACCGTGTTTTCATTGTCGAAGACCGTTTCGTTGCTCTGGACGGAACGTTGGCAAGGATCATTGCCCCAATGGAACGTATTATGGGCTTCTCGTTGCTCGGTGCGAATACAGCCACCCGGCTTTCCGGTAAAGTGTTAACCGGCGGCGGAAATCAAAGCGGATATTAAATTTCGATTTGATCGAAATTTTGATCGGTAAGAGACTTGACAAGGACTGGTTTACAGAGGATAATCCAATCGTGAGGTTGTTGCAGGATTTTTGCAACAGTTTTTTTGCAGAGATATTTCGGGAGGTGTACGATGTTGACAAAATTTTTCCGTTCTTTTTCGGGAGTTTTACCGGTTGCTGCGGTTGTTTTGACCGTTTTGTTGACAATGAGCAGCACCGTTTCCGCACAGTTGCCGCCGGCGATCAGCCCATGGATGCGGATGTTCGACAGAGATCAGCCAACAGGCGGTCTTGGCAACTATTTGGGGAGCGTCAAACCGCATATGGATTCGATGAGAGAGTCCGCGGCGCAGGCAAATCGATTAAAGGCGTTGCAGCAGGCAACGGCGGCCATGGCAGCAGGCGGCGGCGGTACCGGTATGCAGAATTTGATCGGCGATGCCGGTGCGCAAAACCTGACCGGCAGAGCCGGTGCAGGGCTTGACCCGAACCGCACGCTGCTACAGCCCCCGCGGGAGACACCGAGTTCGTCCAGCGCGGCGTATTACAATCAGCATTTGCATTATTACCAGTCGCTGCCGCGCCGTTCTGTTCCTATGTTCAGTTCAGGAAGAAGATAACCGGACACGCTGCCGCAATTGGTCTTGGAGAATTTTGCAAAAAACGTTATGCTCGCCGCACAGTGTGTTAGTTTACGGTGTGTTGGAGACCATGGAATGATCGGGTTTATTCGGATATTTGTGCTTGTCCTGCTTGTATTAACGGGCGCATCTCCGGTTTTTTGCGAGGATGCTCCCGCCCCTGCGTCTGTACCGCAGACAAAAGATGCCGACCGCAGCAGGTCAATCGATCCGTACCATCCGCCGGTTGAAACGGCGGTCTTTTTGGAAATTTCACCCGGTACGACCACGGCCGAGCAATTAACCCATTACTGGAAAGACCCGCTTCGGGAAACGTCCGTCGGCGATTCGACCGTGCGGCTTTACTCAAAGGAACCTCTTAATCACATTGAAGTGACCCTTAAGGAAAATATTGTCCGATCCATCGTGGTTCAACTGGACATTCCTTTTCCCGAAGGGCAGGTTCGCGCCGTGCTGCAATCCGAACTGCTCAAATCAAAACCGGTGCTGATTCCTGACGAGTCCGGTGAAATTATCGGCGAGGTCTTTCCCGAAAAGGGGGTGATTTTACTGTTTGCCGGCAAAGATGAGAACGGCGGCTATCTTGTCCGGCAACTCGGCATTGAACCGGTATCGGCTGATCCGTTTATTCTCCGTGCCGAAGCGGTACTGCCCGATCAGCCGACAGAAGCAAAACGGGATATTCGGGATGCGATCCGTCTGAAACCGGACAATGCCCGTGGATACTGGCTGATGGCACAAATTAATTTGAAAGAAGGAAATATCGAATCCGCTTTACTCAATTGCGAAAAAGCCATCCGCCTTGATGAACAGAAACCGGGGTACCATTTGACATTTGCCGAAGCCATGATTCAGATGAACCGGATTGAAGAAGCAAAACAGTACCTTCAGGCAACCGTCGGCATTTGCGAGCGGTATCCTCACGAAAAAGCCAGAGCGTTGACGATGCTCGGCGAGGTCTACCGTACAAGCCGGAATCCCGATTACGAATTGGCTTATGAATGTCATGCCGATGCCATTAAGTTAGCCGGTGCGCTGCTGGAACATACCAGTCCGGCGATCCGGTTAGCCGCAAAAGATGTGTTGTTTGAAGCCCATCTGGCAACCGCAAAAGTCATCGCTTGGGGAAAGTGGGATAAAAAAGAAGAAGCCATTACCAAATGGATCGAGCGGGCAAAATTTTTGGCAAAAGACCCGGAAATTGCCGCTGCAAAACGGTATTCACGGGAATACCCTTTCAAAATTGCTTCGTGTGCATTGGCAACGCTCGTTGCCGTACCGGAAAAACTGAACATTGATCTGTATATCGAAGATATTCTCGATGCCGGAAATCAACTGATTAAAAATGTCAAAGACCCGATTTTGGAAAGCAAATATCATTGGGATACCAGCATTGCGCTTTATGATGCCGTACAGATATTTCAGTTTCGGAAACAATACTCATCGGCACTCAAAAATGGTGAATTAGCGGCGAAATATATGGAAATCGGCATCAAAAACCGCAGCAGCGATATGGACATGTATTTGCTGGGACGGCTGTATTTCCGGCTTGGTTCGATTCACGCCATTGTCAATCAAAATCATCGGGCAGCCATTATGTGGTTTGATTTGGCGAAACCGATTTTTGAAAAACTGCTGCCGAAAATGGATACCGATGCACTTGGAAAAATGGGAGTCACGCTTGTCAGTATGGGCGTTTCTTACTGGGTTACGGATCAACGGGAAGAATCTATCTTGTTGACGGAACGGGGACTGCGTCAGATTGAGCGGGCGGTCCAAGGAAACACGATGAGCAAGGAGGCATTAGCGATTCCTTATGCAAATTTGTCGAAAATGTATCACGAACTCGGCGATAAGGAGCATGCCGCAAAGTACACCAAACTTGCTGCCGGTGTCAATGCCGGAAAAGTCCGGTAAAACGCGTCCGTAAAAGTGCCGGGCAGCAGTGTTAATGGCGGACGTTAAATTAAATGTTTCCGGTGGTGCGGCGGATATTCCGGCACAGCGGCATACAGAAGTAAACCCAATACAGCAGCGGCAAGAAATATCTGGTATTGGTGACGGAATTTTTTACGGTGTTCCGGCTTATCCGCATGATCGGAATTTCCCTGCATTTTGCCGATGGAATCTGCATAAATCTGACCGAGATCGAAGGAATTGATGCCTGCCGGAACGTGTGCGCCTTTCGTTAATCGTGCCATTTCCATCAGTGTTTGTTCGTCCGGTTTTGTCCAAACCTCTTTTCCTTCATATTTCAGGTAAGATAAATTGCCGTTTTTATCCCGAATTGGAATTCTGCCTCCTTCATTCGGATCGCCGAGACCAACGGTCAAAATCTTGACGTTCTGTGCTGCTGCATCTTTTGCGGCATCCAGCGGCATAGATTCCTGATCTTCGCCGTCCGTGATCAAAACAATCGCTCTTTGCCTGCCGGCTTCCGGCGGCATGGCTCTTAATGCTGACCGGACGGCATCACCGACAGCCGTTCCGCCGCGGGGAGCGGAATCTGTATTGACCGATTCTAAAATATGAAGAAAAAACGGCTGATCAGTTGTCAGCGGAACTTTCAGGATTGGTTTTCCGGCAAAAACGATGAGACCGACGCGGTCGCCGGTCACGCGTTCCAGCAAGTCGCGAATATCGGATTTTGCCCGTTGAAGGCGGTAGGGCAAAATGTCTTCGGCAAGCATTGATCGGGAGACATCGAGCAGGATGAACACATCGACTCCGTTTCGGGAGACCTCTTCGTAATATGTGCCGAACTGCGGACCGGCGGCGGCGAAAATGCCTGACATAAGGGAGAGCAACAGCAGCAGGGAACGTCGTATACTGCGGGCGGCATCAAAAGCCGGCATAAGCCGGACAAGCATCGGTTCATCAAGAAAAGCGGCGGCATCTCTTCGCTTTTGTTGAAAGGCATACCATAAAAGCAGCCCTAACAGCGGTATCAGCCAAAGCAGCAAAAGATAAAACGGTCGCTCGAACATACATTTCTCTGCGTCTATGTTTGTCTCCGGTGATTATATCCGAAACCGGACCTTGATTCCAGATTGCCGTATGGCACTCCGTGCCGCCAAGTTTGGTCGCGTCTTAAACCTATTGTATTAAGCCATAGGAGATGAAGAAGCAATAATTGATTGTCAATCCGATGACGATTTTGTGCATTCATTCCGTTTTGGGAAAGCGAATCCCTTTGCGAACCAGCCGGCTGCACCAAGTCCGCAACGACAAATGCTTTCGCTCTATTTTTTGCGTGTTCTTTTTGCTGACCACAAACTTGTCTGAATCTATTCTTGCATCATACACATAATTGCCGTTTTCCCCATTTCATCCATTTCAACACGGATTTTACCGCCGGACTGCGTCTTGAAATCTTCTTTGTTGACGTTGCTTATATGTCGGCTTCTTTTTTAATTCTGCTATCACCCTGTTTTTATCAACTCCGGGACAGCGGGAAATGGCTCGCACACCGCTGCCGTTCACGGATTGTTTGCGGATAGCGGCTTTCACGCCGGGTTTGCAGGTGTTATAAGGTGTATTCGGTGTAAAATGTTGTGTGCGGACATTGGAGAACAATGAAAGTCATTCATAAGTCATCCTTGACGGGCGGGAATTGTATCTTACTCATACATTAACAAATTCCAGAAAAAAATAGCAAGACAACTGGTTTAAGACAAGACACTCACGTTGTTAGTTTTTGACAGAAATAATTTTTGACAGGATTCACAGGATAAAACAGGATATTTTTGAGTTCCTTTTAATTATCCTGAAAATCATGTAAATCCTGTTTTAAAAAAATCCTGTCTGAAAATCTTTCTTTTCAGAGAGAGCGGGGGGGGCTGCCGCACGGGCAGTGGGAGAAGACGGCAGACAGCAGTTTGCAGACGGCAGCAAGAAAGGGAATTTCTCTGCTGCGGTCTGCTGTCTGCAATCTGCCGTCTATTTAATTATCAATTATCAATTAAAAATATGCCCGTCCGGCAGGACTGCCTGTCCGGCAAGGACTGTCTTCCGCTCTCAAAATAGCATCTCTCCAGCAATGATTACCAGCCGCTGCTCATACCTGCATCAGCGTAAGTTCTGTCGCTGCTGTCCAACACCGGTTGCTTTATGATCGGTGACGGCGACGGTTTTATGATCGGTGCCGTATTGCCGCCTGCCGTAATTTTTATTCC
>JAIRPZ010000011.1 GCA_031256755.1 Planctomycetaceae bacterium | reverse complement strand
GATGCTTGCAACTCTTTTTTGTACCGGAAATTCTTTCAACGGCGTTTTTGCCGCGCTGTTAAACGAGTATTCTCCGGCAATCATCATTGGACGGACTCCTTTAACCACGTTTTCGGAATCTGCGACACTTTTTCCCGACCAGTCGGCTGATGAACCGGTTTGCCTAACGGCCGATACGGCAGGTGTCCCGAAAAAAGCAGATTCATTCGCTGCTTCGCTTCCTCAATATATTTTATTTCACGTTCACACCCCATTGTCCGCCGGTCATGTTTGACGGCTGCGAGCATTGCCGAACCGACACCGCTGAACGGATCAAGTACCCAGTCGCCGGGGTTCGTCAATGCCAAAATACAGCGTTCCGCTAATTCTATCGGAAATTGACAAGGATGCAGTGTTTTTTCGGGATGATTGGCTTTGACATTCGGAATGTTCCACAAACCGGTTTCCCATTCTTGCAGCAATAATTTCCAAACATCGCCCGGATTTTTTCCAAGCGGATTACCGGACGGCTGACCGTATTTCGGTCCCGGTTTGAAATGTGTTTTGCCGGGATATTTTGACGGCACCCGGACGGCATCAAGATTGAATGTATACTGTTCGCCTTTGGTGAACCAGAGCAGCGTTTCATACCGACCGGAGAAACGGACGGAACAATGCAAGCCATGTTCAAATGTCCACACGATCCGGTTCCGCAGTTTCAAACCCAATTTCTTAAAAATCGGATAGAAATAGACATCAAGCGGAAAGACCTCTTTATTTTCAACATAATTACCGACTTGCCAGCAGAGTGAACCGTCCGCTGCCAATACTCTGACGAGTTGTGAGAGTAACGGCTCCAGTTCATTCAGATATTTTTCGAGGTTTGTTTGCGTTTCATATTCTTTACCGATATTGTAAGGCGGCGAAGTCACGATCAGTTTTGCGAAACCGTCAGGGCATTTTTGTAATATATCAAACGAATGACCATGGGCAAACACAACCTCCGCCTCGGACGAAAAGCCGTCTGAACATTTCTTTTGATTCGGTTCAAATAAAACGTTTGAAAAGGGCATAAGAAAATACCTCTCCTTTTTTATGAGAGGTTATTCTATCATAATTGACAGCAACTTTGCTACCGGAGGCATACATCCTCCCCTTGCGTTTGACGGCTTTATTTCTTCAACTCTTTCCGTTCTTTGACAATTTGCTCCTGAATTGAATTCGGAACTTTTTTGTACTTTAAGAACTCCATCGAGAACGTTCCCTGTCCCTGCGTCATACTCCGCAGCGTCGTGGAGTAGCCGAATGCCTCCGCCAGCGGAATTTCCCCCTCAATCCGGCAAACCGCACCAACCGTTTCCGTAATGTTAATCATCCCCCGCCGGCTGTTCAGGTCGCCAACCACGTTCCCCTGAAATTGACTCGGACACTCAATTTCCAGACGCATAATCGGTTCCAGTAATGTCGGTTTCATCCGCGGAAACGTTTCCCGAAGAGCCGTATGCGCACAAATCCGAAACGCCAAGTCCGAAGAGTCCACATCGTGATACGAGCCGTCATTCACCAGAATATGCAAGCCGACCACCGGAAAACCCGCCACCGGTCCCTTTTCCAGCGATTCCCGGAACCCCTTTTCAATCGCCGGAATGTAGTTGGACGGAATCGTGCCGCCGACAATTTTTTCCTCGAATTGGAACGTTTCCGTCACCGGTTCTTCCTTGCCGGTTTCTTCGTTCAAGACGGATTCCGGCAGCAGCGACATGGTGCCGCAAATATGAGCGTATTGCCCGCTTCCGCCGGACTGTTTTTTGTGTTTGATGTCGAAGTCCACCGCAACGGTCGGGGCTTCGCGGTAGTTGACTTTCGGCGGCGATGTTTCCACTTCCACTTTGTATTCCCGCCGGATACGCTCAACATATACGTCCAAGTGGAGTTCCCCCATTCCCGCCATCAGGGTTTCGCCGCTTTCAGGGTCAGTCGAAATCGAAAGTGTCGGGTCTTCTTTGCGGAACCGGTAGAGGGCTTTGCTTAACCGGTCGGCATCTTTCGTTGCCTTGGCACGCACGGCGATTTGAATCACCGGTTCAGGAACATACATGGATTCCAGCGTGCAGAAATCTTTTTCCGAAGAAAAAGTGTCGCCGCTCGAACAGTCGATTCCGATGACCGCGATGATGTCCCCCGCTTCCGCCGAGTCAATTTCTTCCCGGCTGTCGGCATGCATACGGAAAATCCGGCTGACACGCTGTTTTTCGCCTGTCCGCTGATTGAAATACGTTTCCCCTTTGGCAATGGTGCCTTGATAAATCCGCATAAACGTCAGTGTCCCGTAAGGGTCTTCGACAATTTTGAACGCCATCGCCACCGTTGCGGCTTTCGGGTCAGCCGTCAGACGCATTTTGGCATCGTCATCCTTCTGGTCATAGCCGTATTTCCAAGCGTAGTTATCGTTGTCAAGCGGCGAAGGCAGATACCGTCCCACCGCGTCAAGCAGCGGCTGCACGCCTTTGTTTTTGTAGGCGGTTGCCAGAAAAACCGGCGTTAATGCCCGCGACCAAACGGCTTTGCGGACGATTTCGTGAATCATTTCCGTTTCCGGTTCTTTTTCTTCGAGCAGCATTTCCATCAGTTCATCGCTGAACATAGCCAGCGATTCGAGAAGGTGCTGACGCATATTTTTGGCTTCGTCAGCAAGGTTAGCGGGAATTTCTTCGTACCGGATTTTTTCTCCCTGTGTGCCGTCAAAATAGACCGCTTTTTGTTCGATGAGGTCAATGATTCCTTCAAAGTTCTGTTCTTTGCCGATAGGAATTTGCATCAGCACGGCATCGCAATCCAGTTTTTCTTTGAGTTGTTTGACAACGCGGTACGGGTCGGCACCGGTTCGGTCCATTTTGTTGACGAGGGCAAGGCGGGGAACCTGATACCGTTTCATTTGGCGGTCGATGGTGATGGACTGTGCCTGCACGCCGCCGACGGAGCAGAGAACGAGAACGGCACCGTCAAGCACGCGGAGCGACCGCTCGACTTCAACGGTGAAATCGACGTGTCCAGGCGTGTCGATGAGGTTGATGAAGTTGCCGTTCCATTCTACGCTGGTAGCGGCACTGGTAATGGTGATGCCTCGTTCCTGTTCGAGTTCCATGTGGTCCATGGTGGCACTGCCGTCGTGGACTTCTCCGATTTTGTAGGATTTTCCGGTGTAAAAGAGGATTCGCTCGGAGAGGGTGGTTTTCCCGGAATCAATGTGGGCGGAAATACCGATGTTCCGCAGTTTAGCGATATTGGACATATTGTTTTGTTTTTGCGAATGAGCGGCGGTTTGTGCCGGGGATTCGGTGAGTGCGGTCATATTTTTTCTTTGCCGATAAATTTCCCGCAGATTATATCACAATTTTCGGAATTGTGCAAGAGGGACGGGACACGCGGTGAACGGGAAAAGGACATTGCCGTGTGTGCCGATAACTTTTTCTTGAATAAAAAACAATTGACAAAGGCGATGACTGTCAAATAGTCAGCAAACCGTGAAACTCGGCAGCGGATTGTTATAATGATCCTTTACTTGCCATATTTTCCGTATTATTTCCCGTTGCCGATGACCGCTGTTCCCGAACTTGATGCCCTTGACGCTCACACCGGTTCCGTGCGGATTCCGCCGGAAGTAGACGTTCCGCTAACCGACCGCGTCCGGCGGATCATCGACTCCGAACCCTTCCGCAAACTGGCAAAAATCACCCAAGTCGGACTCGTATCGCTTGTCTATCCTGCCGCAAGACATACCCGGTTTGAACATTCGCTCGGCGTGTACCGCCTTGCCCTGCTCTTTCTGAAACGGCTGTTTCATGTTCCCGACTTTGCCGAAGTCGTGACTCCGCACGATGCCGAACGATTCATCGTTACAGCCCTGCTGCACGACATCGGACATTACCCGTTTTGTCATTTGATCGAAGACCTGCGGCTCGGCTTGCCGGATCACGAAGCCCTTGCCGCCCGCTATCTCGAACAAGGCGAACTCGCCGGTCTGCTGCGGACAGACTGGCACATTGAACCACAGGAAGTCATTGATCTCTTGATCGGAAATACCCGCGTCCGCCCGCACAAAAAAAGAACATCGGCCGGTCAATCGCAGTGCGATCAAATCCTTGCCAGTATTCTTTCCGGTCCGATCGACATTGACAAAATGGATTATCTCTTTCGGGACAGTTTGCACGCCGGCGTTCCTTACGGGCGTAACCTTGATCAGGATCGCCTCATCGGCGGACTTTGTTTGAATGCCGCCCGCACCGGTTTGGCAATTACCGAAAAAGGAAAAACTGCTGCCGAGTTAATGGTCTTTGCCCGGTATGTGATGTTCAGCGAGGTCTATTGGCATCACACCGTACGCTCGGCCACGGCAATGTTGCAGCGTCTCTTTCGGGAACTGTTTTTACAAAACAAAATCCGGTTTGACGAATTCGTGCAGATGACGGAAGACGAAGCCGTCTGTTTTTTTCTGGAAATATCAAAAGATACGCCGCTGGAAAAATTAGCGGCAGGCTTATTCGGAACAAAGCGTACCATTTACAAGCGTGCGGCTCAATTCAGTATTTTGGAGCAGCCGGAAATGTACCGGCAACTGGCAGGCAAACCCTACGGTGAACTCTGCCGCCGTGCAGATAAAATAGACCGTTATTTCACAAGCGGAGAACATCGGTCTCACGTTCAGGATGCTTCCGATCTTTCGGCGTTTTCAGTTCTCATTGATGCACCGCCGGTAAAGAAGGAAATGGAAATTAAGATAGACGTATATTATCCGAAGCAGGATCGGTATGCGGCGTTGGAAGACATTTCGCCGGTTGTCCGGGCAATGGCAAGGGAACAATTCGATGACTATGCCAAGCGTGTCCGCATTTTTGTTCATCCCGACAAGTGCAACGCCGTGCGGAACGATGACGTACTGAATGACATTCTGCGGAGCGGTACGGCGGCAGCGGAATAAACCGGAATAAACATTGCCGGCGGAGCGGCTTTTTAACGTTGCCGTTATAACGTTACGACCGCTTCTTCAAATTTCTTCGGTACATTTTTACTCAACACTTCGCAGCCGGTTTTTGTTACGAGAATATCATCTTCGATGCGGACTCCGCCCCAGCCCTTCAAATAAATGCCCGGTTCAACCGTCAGAACCATACCGGGCTTTAAAACCGTTTTGTCTCCGGCGGCAAAGCGGGGGTCTTCGTGTATCTGCAAACCGACTGAATGACCGAGACCGTGTCCGAAATGTTTTCCGTAACCGGCATCCGTAATGATGTTCCGTGCGACGGCATCAATTTCTTCGCAGGTTTTGCCCGGTTTAATGGCGGCGATGGCTTTTTCGTTGGCTTTCAGGACGGTCTCATAAACCTTGCGGAGTTTCTTGTCATTCAGATTCAAAATCATGACTCTCGTGAGATCGCTCATATAGCCGTTGACAATACAGCCCCAATCAACGATGCAGTGCGATTGCTTCCGAATGATTGTTCCGCCCGGCGTGGCGTGCGGCAAAGCGGAACGGACTCCGGCAGCAATAATGGACGGAAAACTCTTGTCTTCCGCTTCTTTGCTCATAATGAACTCCAAAAAATTGCAAAAATCCGATTCGCTGGAATCAATTCCCTCTTTGATTTCTTTTTTGAAATAATTGGCGACGATAAAATGAAATGCTTCGCCGGCGATATGGACTGCCTTTCGGATGGCGGCAATTTCTTCTTTGTCTTTGATTTGCCGGAATTCTTCGACGGTCTTTTGCAGCGGGACGGCTTCCCAGTGTTGAAGCATTTCAAAGAGCCGATCTTTCTGGGCGAGTGTTACGTAACCGGCTTCGATGCCGAGTTTGCCGGAGGTTGTTTTACCGAGCAGGGAACGCAGCGTTTGGGAAACGTGTTCGTTTCGGGGACGGATGACGGCATTCAAACCGGGGCATTCTTCTTCGATTTGCAGGGTAAACCGCGGATCGCTCAAGAGCGTATCGCCGTCCGGCGCGATGAGGAGACATCCCGCTCCGCCGGTAAAGCCGGTGAGATAACGGACGTTGATCGGATTGGTGACCAAAAAAGCATCGAGTTTTCGGGTTGCTTTTTGGATTTTACGGCGGCGGTCAAAGTATTTATCGTTCATAATACTGTTATTATAACAAGAAGCCCTGCTGCCGGCAAGAGTCCCCGCATGCAACGGCAGCCGTTTTTTGACCCCGGTCGAATCAACGGCACATACACACTGCTTCCGCCGCCGGAAACAGGTAAAACCCAATCTGCCGTTTGTATTTTGCCCGCCATTGTGATAAAATAAAATGTTGTCAGCGTTTTTCTAAAATCCGCTGCAAAAATCAATGACAAAATGAAATTTACCGATTCGGTTCACATCGTTTTTTCCCCACATTCCTTGCTCTTTGCAATACTGCTGAACTTGTTTGTTTCCGTATTATCTGGATGCAATTTTCCGGCAGGTGAAAAATACACCATTAAAATGGCATTTCCTGCCGGTCAATACGATATGTTGCAGAAAACAGAATCAAGCGGCAGTGTAGTGAGCATGTCGCAGACGTTTTATAAAACACTCACCGTTGATAAACCGGCAGAAAACGGAACACAAAAAATCACGCTGTCTATTTCCCGTCTTACGACAACAGTCACAGAACCGGAATCTTATAAGAAAGGGGAATCGCACAAGATGGTCACAAAAGTTTTTGATACCGATGCGCCCGATACAGACACATGGCCGATGAAAATGCAAGGTGCCTTCGTTGGAGCCAAGGTCTCGCTGGAAACCGATGCACAAGGAAAGTTAGGCAATGTTCAGGGAGCAGCGGAGTTTATCGAAAGTGTCAAAAATAATCCGAAATACTCTAAACATGCGGCACTGATCACATTCGATTTGCAAAGACAACTTTCGGAAGAGGTCTTGACAAACCCGTTTGAGCAAATCCGCTCGCTGCTGCCGGCATCGCCGGTTGCAGTCGGCGAAAAGTGGAAAACAGAAATCGAAATAGATGTTCCGATGCTCATGAAGCAGAAATTAGAATCGGAAAATCGATTCAAAAAAATCAAGACGGAGAACGGCAGAAAAATTGCCGTGATAACAGCAAAATCCGTTCTGCATTCCGACAAGCCGCAGCAGGTCGCGCCGAAGAACCGTTTGGAGAGCATGGATTTTTCTGCGGAACGCGTTACGGAAATTGACCTTGGCAGCGGTTTGATCTTGTCGAGTGTTTTGAATATTGTAACAAAAGCAACGAACACAATGGATTTCGGGAGTCAGACGACGACTCAGACGGGCGCGATGAAGATAAAGGTCTCCTTGACGCTGCGCCCGATAAAATAGACAATGCCGTTTTTTGACAAAATTCCTTTCAAATGATGACCATACTTCGTTTCGCCGTACCCATCCTTGCCTGTTTCAGTGTTGGCTGTTTTTTTGCAGAAAGCGGACAATCTGCGGAAAACGTCTGGGAAACTCTCCCCGTTTTCCACAACGGACGCATCATGCCGCTGCATACGTTTGCCCGGCAAACCGTCAGAGAAATCTGCGGCACACCAAATCCGTACATCTCGCGTCCCGCAGCCGGCGTGCCGATGCCGAAAGAAACGGCCGAGCGGATCAGGCAAATCATTCCGGCAGAAGGACGCATCTTTCAAGCCGATGAAATTCTTCTGTCATGGTTCAGCGAGTCGCAGTCGAAAGCATGGCAATTTATCCCGATCTTTCCGGTTGACGATTCCGATTATGCTGAAGATATTTTCGGTGCCGCCGCCGGAAAAGAAAACCGGACTCCGCCGCAGCGGGTCTCGCTTTATCAACTTGCCGCGTCCCGACGGTATCAAATGCGTTTGGCAGAAGCCGTACAGCGCAAACACAGCGGACAGTTTCTGCAAAAGCCGGTACGCTTTGACCAAATCACGGAAAAACTCGAACAGCAAGCCGGACTTTTCAAAGGGCTGACCTTTTTCACGCCGCATGGTCGTTTGGACAGAATGCTTGCCCTTCTTGAACGATGTGCCGGCACCGAATCGCCGTCCTCTTATAGACTTGTACAGGAGTCATGGGCAATCCTCTGTTCTTACGGCGAAGCAGAAAACGGCGGCATGCCGCATCCGACAGCCGCACGCTGGAACGACATTGCCGGCAAACTCCGCTTTATTCTTGACGCATGGCGGCGGGAAGAAGAAAAGCCGCTGTCCTTTATCGAAGAATCCGCAGACGAAACCGGCAGAATCGGGACGTTACCGTTACAGAAAGAAACCGAAGACATGTTTGAACAAATCATTGCGTTAACAGAAGAATCGCTTGATGAAAGTGCAGCATGTATGGAATCGCTTTATCCGGGAACAAAATACCGGACAACCGGTCCGCAGAAGGATTTTGATGTCAAACAATGGCTGCCGAAACTGTATGCGCCGGAGAATTTCCCGCAAAATCAAGCGGCGATCCGCCGGTCGGCAATCACTTATTATTATGCGGTGAAAAAACTGCGGAACGACATTGAAGCGGCTTACCTTGCGCTTTATGACAACGGATACGCTCTGCGGCTTGCGCCGCTGCCTTCGCCGTATGTTCTTGCAATGGGACTGTCCCCGGAAAAATATGATGTCTCTCCTTGGGCAACTATTCAAATGATCGCCGGAAGCGGTGATGCCTTTACAAAGCGGTTTATTGATACGGACAGCGGAGCCGCTTCTCTGATGCGGGATTGGGTGCAACGATTATTTAACAATTCTGTACAAAAAATCCCTTACGGCAGCCGTGAGTTCCATGCTGACGCTGTTCAGGCGGTCGGTTTTCTCCGCAGTAACGCCATAAAAGCCGAATTTGAACGACTCCGGCAAGTCGCTGCTAATGGGGAATCTGAAAATCCGCAGATACAGGAATTGATGGCGAAAAGTGCGTATCCGGGACCGCCGGCGGGCGGCGAGGTATCGCTTGCCGCAGAATACTGGTATGACCGGCTGAATCTGTTTTGGTTTATGTCGTTTTTTGCGTGTGCGGCGGTTATTTTCGCTGCCGGTTCGTATTGTGCTGTTGCTTTCCGCTCGTACCGGATCGAAGAAATGCTTTTCTGGATCAGTATTGCCATGTTGACGTTCTCTGCCGCTGCGGCCGTGATCGGTGCGGTGATGCGTGCCGTCATCACCGGCTGGGCTCCCGTTACCAATATGTATGAAACGGTTGTTTTAACGGCATTATCGGCGGCGGTTTTCGGCGTGTGGTATGCTGCTTACCCGTTGATTCAGCCGGTATTCTCTTCGGCTTGGGAATACTCAAAAATACAGCGTCCTGATACCGGCTGGACGAAGGACATCGGGCGGTTATCCGTATTGTTCCTGCGAATTCTGCTGACTGCGGCGACATTTTATCTGATTGTTTTGTTTGCCGGCGGCGGCACAACCGGGCATGGATTTACGGCAGCCGCAGCGGAGTTATTTGCGGCAACGGACGGGATCGACCGGATTGTCGTTGCGGCAAGCGTTTTACTGATGCTCCGGTTTATCCCGCCTGTTTTGCTCACGCCAGTACTGGCACTGGTCTTTCTGTTGTTCCGGTCTTCACGCAATGCCGCCGGACTTTATATCCGATCTGCACGTCAAGAAATGCTTCAGCGTAAATTATTCATCATCATTACAGCGGGAATTGTTTTTCTCATCGGTTTGATAACGGCGTGGAACCGAACCGAACTGAATCCTGATTTCCGTCCGATAGCAGCGGTTCTCCGCAGCAATTTTTGGTTGACGGTTCACGTGTTTGCGATTGTTGTCAGTTATGCGGCGGCATTTGTCGCTTGGGGAATGGCAGCCGTGACGCTTGGTTATCTGATTTTCGGAAAATATCCGCACGCCGAAATCTCCGGTGCAGCGTCCGGCGGCGGCAAGTCCGCCGTGAAAAGAATCGTGCAAATGCCGGACATTTGCCGGTTTTTTACGCCGATGATTGACCGTCTTCTTAAATTTGCCTTATTGCTGTTGATGATCGGAACGGTATTAGGCGCACGCTGGGCGGACTATTCGTGGGGACGGTTTTGGAGTTGGGACCCGAAAGAAGTTTGGGCATTGATAACGATTATTTTCTACGTCATTGTTTTTCATGGGAAAATTGCACGTTATTACCGTTCTGTCGGAATCATTACCGGTGCTTTGTTTGCGTCGATCGCCGTTATTATTACTTGGTACGGCATCAATTTTGTTTTTAAGGGGAGCGTTCACTCTTACGGCAGCGGGAACGCCGCGAATGCCACGCTTTTTTTAACGTCATTTATTATGATTAATTTGCTCTGGGGCGGACTCGCTCTTCTCCGTTACGGTGCGGAAATGTACGGTTCCGAAAGAGCGGATAGTCACTAAAACAAAAACAGGGCAAGGGCGGCGGGAGTTGTTTTTCCGGCGCAAACCGGGTACAATGCCGCAGGCATAGAAGAATTTTTTTGTGATGGTTCACGAACTCATACTCACGTCCGTTTCACAAGGGCTGCATCCTGACGACAGCGGATTTTGTCCCGTCGCTGCCGATGAATCCATCCCGCTGCCGTTAATACGCTTTCTGACCGCATTAAGTGTCTACCGGCATATCAACACCGAACCGGCGGTTCCTTTTCCGCCGAATCCTGCCGTTTATTCCCACCTTATCTTCGATGACAATCAGCACGTTTTGTCCCGCATTGCCGCCGCAGGCATTGACTATCAGCACCAGCCGAACTCCCTCGCCCACCACATCGTTCTCGATGACCGCGAACTTGTCCCGGAAGGCCCCGGCTGGCTCTTGGGACTTGCCGGTTTTCACCTGACCGAATGGACTTGTCCTGCCGTCCGCTTTCCCTGCGGAAGACCCATTCCCACATTGACCGCTCCGCAGCCGCTGACACGCCGCCAGCAAATCGCCCGGCAATATCATTGGCTCGATCCCCGGAAAATCGTTCCGGTCGGAACCGAAATCAATGCCCTGTCCCCCGCATTTTTGGAAGCCGTTCAAGCCAATACCGCACAAATGACACTGACCGCACCGCCGCTCTCTCCTTGTCCGGCTTGGCAGGAAATCACCGGCGATGCCGGCTGGGGAGGTGTGCTGGCAGAAACCGCCCTGACCGGTCAAGCCGCCGTGATCCTTTTCCGACCGGAACAGAATCTGCTCCCGCTTTTTATCGAAGCACTCGCTATGGTTCCGCACGGGTATCTTTGGCAGACAACGTTCAGCACCTATTTTACCGGTCTGCCCGAAAATATGTTTTGCCAATGGAAAGGCGTTCTTGCAGGTTCCCGCGAAGCATCGCAGATTTTGCCCGATCCCGATGTGCTGGTGATTGATTTAACCGTACCGGCGAAACCGGCACCGGCAGGAAAATATGTCGAATTCGCCCGAAGCGGATACGATCATCTTTTGCCTTCCGATTCGGACGAATGGATCACTGCAATTATCAATTCGGACACGAAACCCTACGCCAATGTATCAGCGGTGCATAAACCGAAATCTTCTCCAACGCCTGCTGCTCCGCCGCAAGTTCCGGCAATGTCCGTTTATCTTCCCCGCAAACCGGCAGGACTGTTCGGACGGCTGCTCAAAATGCCGTCGCGTGTCCAGTTTTATGTTTTGTACAGCATCATGCTGGCGATGGTGCTGTTTCTGCTGCTGCTTGTGCTGAAGCAAGCCGGTTATTTCCCTGCGGGAACGAAAACAGACCGGTTTCCGCTGCCGGATCGTCCGGTTGCGGCGGAACAAAACAAGCCGTCCGCTCCTCCGAATCTTAACGAAGCGGTGCATACGCCGCCGGAGATTGTGCCGCCGGAAGAAGAGAAACATCCGTATCAGATTGCCGAAGAAAATTGGGAGAAAGACCGGAAATCGCAAAGCGGACTGCTGCGGGAAGTGTTGATAAAGAATCCTGCGTTTCCTGACTTTCTTCCGATGCCGTTTCCCGCTGTTGAAGACAGCACTGATGAAGAGAACGGCGAAAAAACAAAAATGATCCGGTTGCCGGAAAGAGCGGTCTTTCCCGAATGGGCTTCGCTTTATCCTTTCGGTGCGGCACTGGAACTTGATTTTGTTCCGCTGTTTGACTTGCCGGGGATCAAAATTGAGGTTGTTTCACCGCCGGATCGCCGGAAGTATGCGGACAATCCGGCGCAGGTTCTGGACAAAACGAACCGGTTTCTCTTACAGTGGGATGTGTATGCGGAACAGACGGCGGCAGAAAAGACAACGGCACGTACTCACATATTCAGTTTTGCATTAACGGAAACCGGTTTGAGCATAACATTGGAACCGGAAGGGGTGACGAGTCAGCATTTGTATGAAACCGTTTTGCTGTCGCTGGCTTTCCTCCGGGTTTCTGCGGCCGGACTGCCGCCGGAAGAAACGGTGATGATTCCTCTGTTTGCTCCTGCCGCGGCGGAACCGATGAAGATTGCGGCACTTGCCGATTTGAAAGATGCGGACGCAGCCGGAACGAAAGACGAGTACCGGGTTAAACTGCCGCTGGCGGATGAGCCGCGTGCTTCGGCTTTGGCGGAATTGAAACCGAAGTTTAACATCGTGTTTGAATATGACCGGGAAACGCTTGATGAACGCATTCGGATAACGGGAAAATCTCCGAAACAAGAACTGAATGTGCGGACTTCGCAGCGGACAAAAATAACGGACGGGGACAGCGAAACATTGGGGGACTGCCTTTGGATTCCCTTCACGGTTGAATGTTCGGCGGATGCGGTTGTTTGGAAAAATGCCGGTCTTTACGCTCAAACCGAAAAGGAACGGGACAATAAAAAGACAAAAAAAGAAGAGCGGGAGAAGCAGCGGGGGAAACTGCAAACCGCGCATATTGCCGGTACGAAACTTGACGAAGGCGAACTTTTCCGGCTGAAGTCGGAGATAGGCGGATTACCGGAGGACATACGGAGCATCAGCGGCATCATAACATACCTTGAAGCCGGCATAAAACTCCTTGATAATGAAATCCTGCATCTTGACGACATATTGAGCAAACTGCCGGCAGGTTATAAAGATATACCGCAAAACATGGACGATTTGCAATTCCCGTATAAGGTGTATCTTGAATCCCCGGATACCGGACGCAAGTTGCTGATCCTCGATGCAAAATAACCGGTGCCGTTCCAAAATCAGTGCGGCGTTGCCGCCGGTTCTGCTGGTGCAGGTTGTTCCGCGGGCGTTGCCGCCGGCTCTGCCGGTGCAGGTTGTTCCGCGGGAAGCCCCGGCAAATCCGGTAATGACGGACGTGAAGCGTCCGGCGTTTCCGGTTCCGCCGCTTCCGCACCCTCTGCCTTCGTGCGGAAAACTTTCGCACTCGTTAAATGAATCTTTTTGTACACATCTTCGGGAATCACATAGTACCAATCCGCAAACCGGCGGGATAACTCCGCCGCACGCTTTTTACCGCTCTCCAAGTCCGTCTCATACCGCTCTTTTTCACGCTGATTGGCTTTCTCCGCCGCCTCCTTTTCTTCCGCAGTCCCCCCTTCCGCAACCGTCTTTAATTCCGGCGGCGGAAGAATCGACGGATCAAATTCCGCCGTAATGAAAAGATAGCGGTTCATTCCCATCACCGGTTCTTTCTTTTCTCCGTCTGTCTCCGTTTTTTCCTCTTCCGGCTTCTTTTCGGCAGCGATTTCGGACTCTGTGCCGGTCAAATCCCCAAAGCGGAGAGCATAAACAATACCGTTTTGCAGCCGTAATTGCATGTCCCCCTGATTGGCAAGCAGTTGAACCTTTCTTTTCTTGGTACCCCGCTTCAAATCCGGCATTTCGACGAGGTAAAAACCAATTTGCGCCGTCGATTCCATTTCGATTTTTTCAAAAGGGCTGCCGTCCCGGAGAGCCGAGGCAATCTTTGCCGGCTTCCGCTTGATGCCGGCAATTTTCAAATCGTTCAGCGCAGAAACCGCATCATCCAGCGTTTGCGTGTCCAATTCTTTGCCGGGTTCGAGCGGCTGTTCCGTATATTTGTCCGCATTCTTCCCGGTAAATCGTGCCAGTTTGAGCAGCGACCACTTCTTGTCCCCGGCTGCGGACGACGGGTCATATTTCAGTGTAAAATCCCCGATAAAACCGGGCATTAAACTGCGTCCGTCCGACTCCAGAGAATACTCGTCCACGAAAATTTCCTTAATATCAAACGTGCTGATGTCGAGCAGATTTTTTTCGATCCACCGGTCAAAATTCATCGGGAAACGTGCCGGATCAATGCGGACAACGTAAACCGGCGTTTGTCCGGCAACCCGGACATAGCGGAGTTTTGCGGCAGTCCCCGCCGGCATTTCCTGCGGATTTGCCGCTGTTTCGGCTTCCTTTCCGATGATCAGATCGACAAGCGGTTCGTTATTGCCGCCGCCGAGCGTCACTTTGAGTCCGGCACCTTCGGGCGTTGAAACATTGCCGGCGGACGGATCAAGAACGCCGTACTTCGCCAGAAAACCGGAAACGTCTGCATGATTTTCACCGGCAGAAATCACTTCAAGCACGTTGAGATCGACCAGTGCTTCGGCGGCTTTGCCCATTTGGTCTTTGCCGTCGGCGGGATAATTTTCGTGCGAGGGAATGGACCAGATGCCGTTGACTTCGGCAATTTTAAATTCGGAGCGTTCTCCGTCAGGATCGAGTTTGACAATTTCGAGGGTTTTGACTCCGAGCGGATCGGTAAATTTCGGAAAAAGGGCTTTTCCGACCATTTCTTCCATTTTGATTTCGTGAACGCCGGGACGGCTCAAGACCGCTCCGGTGATGAAAACTGCCGCAAGGAGGGCAAAAATACATGTTTTTGTTGTTTCCGTCATAGGTTAACTCAAGGAAAACCGGATAAACCGCTGATTGATGAAGGCGGAATTCTATCATACAATCCCCGTTATGTCGAGGATGCCCCCCGTTCCGTGTTGAAAACAGAGAACGCCGCCGGGAAGACGGCAGAAAGAGACGGCAGGCATCAGACGGCAGCAATCTTTTTTCTGCCGTCTGCAAACTGCTGTCTGCCGTCTTTCTCTTTGACCTAAATCTCCGGAGTTTGACAGCCGGTTTCCTTATTTTTCATAATCCGGCTGTAGGTTCCCGTTAAAAAATCCGCACCCCGAAGAAAGCGTGTATAATGCTGCCTATGAAAACACTTCCCTTCGACCGCGATTTTATTGAGAAGTTAACGGAAACGTATCCCACGCCGTTTTATCTTTATGATGAACGGACGCTGCGGCGGCAAGCCCGGCAATTCAACGCTGCGTTTGCATGGAATCCCGGATTCAAAGAATACTTCGCCGTTAAAGCCAATCCGAATCCCGCCCTGCTGAAAATTCTGCAATCGGAAAATATCGGCGGCGACTGCTCCAGTTTGCCGGAACTCGTCCTTTGTGAACGTATCGGCACTGCCGGCGAAAATATCATGTTCACGTCGAACAACACGCCCGCTGCCGAATACCGGAAAGCCGGCGAACTGGGAGCGATCATCAATCTCGATGATATAACGCACATCGGATTTTTAGCGCAGTGCCGGGGCGGTTCGCTGCCGGAACTGCTCTCGTTCCGCTGGAATCCGGGCGAACTGCGGGAGGTGCAAAGCGTCATCGGCAATCCGGTAGAAGCCAAATACGGTCTCACCACTGCACAGATGGACGACGCTTACGAAACCGCAAAACGCAAAGGTGTCAGGCGTTTCGGACTGCACACGATGGTCGCCTCCAACATGCTTCAGCAGGACTTTTTCCGCTGCACTGCCGGGACCATGTTTGATCTTGTTACAAAAATAGAATACCGTACCGGCATCAAAATCGAATTTGTCAATCTCGGCGGCGGCTTCGGTGTTGCTTACCGTCCGGACCAAACGCCGCTTGATTTGCACCGGGTCGGAGCGGATATTCAGGAAGAATACGAAAAGCGGGGCATGCAGCCGCTGAAGATTTTTACCGAATCCGGGCGGCTTATTGCGGCGGAATCCGGCACGCTGATTACGAGAGTGATTCACGAAAAAAACATCTACAAGCATTACATCGGCGTTGATGCCTGCATGGCGAACCTGATGCGTCCCGGCATGTACGGAGCGTATCACGGCATAACCGTTCTCGGCAAAGAGCATACGCCGCCTGCGGAACCGGTGGATGTGGTGGGTTCGCTGTGTGAAAACTGCGACAAATTTGCGGTTGACCGGGCATTGCCGCCGATTGCCATCGGGGATTTGCTGGCGATACACGATGCCGGAGCGCACGGCTATGCAATGGGTTTTCAGTACAACGGCAAACTCCGCTGTGCGGAATTATTGCTACAGGAAGACGGCAGCGTCCGTCTGATCCGGCGGGCGGAAACGATGGACGACTATTTTGCAACGCTGAACATCGGTGCCGGAGTGCCGGGGTGAAACGGCTTGTGCAGCCGCGCTATCCCCCCGCCAAGTTTCCCCGCACCGGACAATTTTCGCCATTTTCGTTTTCCGCTGTTGACAATTCGCCGGTTTCAGGGTATACTTCTACATGTATACGTCACGTCGGCGTAGTTATTTTTTTACCTCTATAAAAAGGAGAAATACAATGAGTACGAAAATTTTGACACCGGTTCACGGAATCACCGGCAAAACCCTTACAAACGCCCCCATGCGTAGTAAAATAGGCAAAAGAACGGGGGGGGGGGACAATCTAATCTCGCCGGGTATCAGACCGTAGACGGTAATCCTTCTGCTGCCGTCTGCCGTCCGCAATCTGCCGTCTATTCTACGGCATTCACCCTCGTTGAACTCCTTGTCGTTATCGCGATTATCGGCATGCTCATTGCCTTACTCTTGCCCGCCATCCAAGCCGCACGCGAGGCAGCCCGCCGGATGCAGTGCCAGAACAACCTCAAGCAAATCGGGCTTGCCGTTCACAACTTCCACGATACACAAAAGGCATTGCCGCCGATTTGCCTCTTCATCGATAGACCGACATTTTACATGTTCCTCTATCCGTACATCGAAGCCAGTGCGGTTCATAGTGCGCTCGAAACAAAAAATTTCTTCGGCAAATGCAAAACCACGACGGGTGCTGACACAACCATTCCTAAATGCAGTCAAAACGGCAATATCGATGATAACCTTAAACAGATGATGGCTATTTCACCCTACACTTGTCCGTCACGAACCGCCAAAAAATATACGCTCGGTACTACTACTGCACTGCAAGGTGCCAAAACGGACTACGCTGTTCTCATCGCCAAAGACGATCTTTCCTCCGCCGGGGATTATTACTATGCGTACTATGCAAACAGCAGTTCCAATTCGAAGTTGGATCAAAAAACCTTCGTCGGTCCCTTCAAAATACCGCAACTAACAATGAACGGTAACGGCAACACATCTACTATCACTCACGGGCAGCAGATTGCTGACTGGACATATATTTATGACTTCTCTTCGTGGCAGGACGGAGCGAGCAATCAATTCTGTCTCGCAGAAAAGCACGTTCGTGCTAAATACATTGATGACGAGACGTTCGCAACAGGTTGCTGGGACGGTCCGTTTAGCCGTGCGAGTGATAACCCATCAACGCTAAGTGCTGTCCGCATGGTCAGCGATGACATCAATTTATTTGCGAGGGGACCGGATGACCCGAACACTACGGATTACCCCGGTAGCAACGGCGGTCGTCCGGGAAAAGAACAGTTGGGCAGTTCCCATAAGAGCATTGTGAACGTTCTTGTCGGAGACGGTTCAGTCCATTCGGTTTCCACCGGCGCGTTGCCGAAAACGGTAACGCAGTTGACCATCGTCAATGACGGACAAACTGTCAGTTTACCGTAAGAGAGACGGCAGATTGCAGACGGCAGATTGCAGCAAGAGAGAATCTTTTCTGCCGCGGTCTGCAATCTGCGGTCTGCCGTCTGCAAACTAATTATCAATTCAAAGAACAACCTTTAACACAATTAAAAACAATGAAAGCAATAACAATCATTTCCGGCTGCGGAAAGAAAACCGTAAGAATTGCCGGCGGCGCGGGGTCCGGGGGCATCCTCTTGACTTTTTCTGCATTTCAACCGACAATGCCGCTATGGAAAAGTTGATCGATTGGAAAAAGTTTGCCGAAATTGTTCATGCGGCAAAAACCGTACTGCTGACGATTCACCAACGCCCGGACGGCGACTGTATCGGTAGTGTTCTGGCAATGCGGCTTATTTTGCAGCATCTCGGCAAAGAAGTGAAAATCATTGCACCGCATCCAGTCCCGCCAACCCTCGCTTTTCTTGATCCGAATCATGTGATTATCCCGCTGGAATCCGCAACGGCAGAAGACAAACAGTGGTTTCAGACCGCCGATTTATTTTTCATTCTCGATACCAGTTCCTGGGCGCAACTCGGTGATATGGCGGAACATTTTAAGCAAAGTCCCGCAAAAAAACTCATTCTTGATCATCACGTTAAAGGTGACGCGATCGAAGCCGAGCGGTTTGTGGATGATGCCGGCGAAGCCACCGGTGCGCTCGTTGTTCAAGCCGCTGATGCTCTCGGCGTGCCGATCAGTGCGGAAATGGCTGTACCGATGTTTACCGCTTTGTCCACCGATACCGGCTGGTTCCGCTTTTCCAGCGTTACGCCGCAAACATTTCGGACGGCTGCCCGGCTTATCGAAGCCGGTGTCAAACCCGATGACGTGTACCGCAAACTTCACGAACAGGAATCACTCGGACGAATCCGGCTGGTCGGCAGAACCCTTTCCAAAACAGAATCTTTTCTGGACGGTCAATTCCTGCTCACATGGATT
The DNA here is from genome assembly GCA_031256755.1 of Planctomycetaceae bacterium. GTDB lineage: Bacteria > Planctomycetota > Planctomycetia > Pirellulales > Thermoguttaceae > WRKP01. Next base: position 4,756 of record JAIRPZ010000011.1, on the reverse strand, counting down.
CTTTCGGACGATTTTGACAAGGCGGGAGCCCTTTCTTCCGATTCCGAAGATATTGTGAATATGCTGCTGCAAGTCAAAGGAACCCGTATGGCGGTGCTGATTTCGGAATTGAAAGATCACTCGTTCAAAGTCAGTTTCCGCAGCCGGTGCGAGGTCGATTGCAGTGTTTTAGCGGCACAATTCGGCGGCGGCGGACATAAAAAAGCCGCCGGAGCCACCCTTAAAACCGGTTTTGAAGAAACAAAACGAATGCTCATTGAATCCGTTACAAATGCTGTCAATCGGGTGCAATAGGAAGCCGTTCCGCAAAAAGGTGTCAAAAAACGGACATCCTGTCATTTTTTGCGGCGGATATGCCGATAAAGGACGCAAGCGGTGTTGTGGAAAGCGATGCCGCCGGTCAATCATAACCCGCTCGGATTATTTGAAATTACTATGCAAGACGCTATCGGATTAGTTGAAACAAAGGGTTTGGTCGCACTCATTGAAGCGACCGATGCAATGGCGAAAGCCGCAAATGTGCAGATTGTCAAGCGGGTTCAAATTGGCGGCGGTTTGGTGACGACCGTTGTCCGCGGCGATGTCGGCAGTGTCCGGGCAGCGGTGGAAGCCGGTTCGATCGCTGCGCAAAATGCCGGTGATCTCATTGCTCAACATGTGATTGCACGTCCGGCAGAGGGCTTGGTTGCCGCTTATCTGTCGTAAGGGTAGGAACGCGTAAGAATGCCGGCGGGCATTTATTAAGCCGCAGAAACGTTTGCGGCAGTTCTGTCTTTCTGTTCTATGCCGCCCGTTTCGGCAAACGCACGCAGTGCTGCCGGAAGCGACACCGCCGGAAAACCGCACGTATAACGTTCCATACACTCACGGCAAAGATCATATTGGCGGAAAAGTTGCCGCGCCGCCGCTTCGTCACCGTAAACTTTCCAGTAGCCGCAAAATTTGTAATTCTGCGCTTTGTGCCGGATAAAACCAGCAACATCCTCTGCGGGATAACCCAGAAAAAGCCCGATTTCGTGGGGGAAATGGCCGCCCGGAAACCGCGATTTCAAATGACGCAAAATGCGGAACAGCGAAAAAGAAATCACGGGGTAGCCCTGTTCAAGGAGAAACCGGCGTACCACGCATTCCGATAATGTCTTTTCCAGCAATGTTTTTTCATACAGCAGCACCAGCGGTCGTCCTTCGTTTTCACGCAAGACCAGCGTGCGGATGTTTTTCGGGAGCAGCGACCGTAAACAACAGAGACACCCCCCGGAACAAAGCGGAAAGAGCGCAGCGGGCTTGATCCCCATAAAAACCGGACTGCATTGATTGACCATCACACGTTTGATTTCATTGAACACTGTTCCCGCTCTCCTTCGTTGGCTGTTTCCTTTCGTTTCTGCATATTTCCGCTTCTTCCGATTGCTGCACGCTGCCGTTTACGCACCGGCAAGCCGTTTTCCGAGCGCATGACATTGTGCCAGTGCGTCCGCCGAAGGTTTCCCTTGGGTGATCAATCCCTCGCCGTCCACCTTTGCGTTCAGTCCTTTCATACGCTCTGCCCAGTCACGCATCCACTGCCCGTCTCCCCAATCGTAAGAGCCGAAAAGTCCCAGCGGTTTCCCGCCGATTTCCGCCGGTGACAGCCGGCTGATAAAGGGTTCCATTTCGTCTTCTTCGAGAATTTCCGCTCCCATTGCCGGACACCCCAACGCCGCAACATCCGCTCCGGCAACCATCTCTTTCGAGACCTCCGATACCGGTTTAAGCGTGACTTCGGCTCCCGCCTCGCTTCCTCCCGCCGCGACAGATTTCGCCATCGCTTCCGTGTTTCCCGTTCCGCTCCAATACGCTACAAGCATTTTTTTCATTGTTGATTCCTTTTGTTTTGACCGGTACGGATGCCGCCGTTCATTTTCGGCAGTACCGCCCGCAGTTTTAATAAGAACACATGTTATACAACACAAACAGCAAACCGTCAAGGGGGAGACGCTGCCCCGGAAGCGGACAGGGGGCAAACGGTACGGCGGCACCGTGTCAGTATTTCCACCGCCGGTGCAGCCACCAGTATTGGTCGGGACACCGGCCGATGCCCTGTTCAAGAACCGTAGAAAACCATTGTGTAATTTCTTTGACGTTTTGAATATCCGCCGGCATATTGTTCGGATCGAAAAATTCCACCACCTTTAACCGGAAATGCAGCGGATCAAATTGTCCGTTTGACAGTGTTTTCCGTAACGAAAAACAAACCGCTATCGGGGCTTTATATTGTATCGAAAGCACGGCAATGGCTTTGAAAGTTGAAGCCGGTTTGCCGAAAAAGTTAATCATACAACCCTTTCGTCCCGCCCACTGATCGGTCAGAAAAACCATCAGTCCGTTTTTGTCGCAAACATTCATAATTTCCGGTGCGCCGCCGTTTTTCGGAATCAGATATTGTCCCGTTGCTTCCCGAAGCGATTTGATAAACTGATTGATAAACGGATTATCGAGCGTCCGTGCAACGGTATGAGACGGATAAGAAAGAATACCGAGCGAAAAACCGCCGGCTTCAAAATTACCGAAATGTCCGGTAACGATAAAAACAGGGCGGTCTTGGTGCATTAAACTTAACATCGGTTCCGCATGGTCGAGATCAATAAAATCTGTCCAATGAATATCGCGGATTTTCCGGCGGATGAGAGCAATTTCCACACCCATTAAAAAAAGGTGTTCCCACATGGATTGAACGAGATTTTGCCGTTCCGCATCGCTGATGCCGGGAAATGCCGTCTGCAAATTTTCACGGAGAATCCTGCGGCGGATCGGCAGTATTTTCGTAAAGAAGAATGCTGCCGAGCGTGCAAACGCTGTCCCTTTTTTTGTATCGAATATCTGCACAATGCAGAACATTGTGCGTACAAGTATGTAAAGACAATAATGACCGATTTTCTGTAACATAAATTGATTATCTTGTTTTTTTTATTTCTTGTTCCGCCAGCCGCTGTTCCGCAATGGCAACGTGTTTTTCATTAGCGTCAATGCCGATATAATGCTTGCCTAATTTTTTTGCGGCAACAGCCGTTGTTCCGCTGCCGGCAAACGGGTCGAGTATCACCGCATCTTTGCAGAACGCCGATAACGCAATCAGATACTCGCAAATCGCCAGCGGTTTCACTGTTTTATGGTCATTGTAACCGCCTTTCTCTTTTGCCGCAGGTTTCGGTAATAAAAATGTCTTATCAATCAACTCATTGATATTGTCTACCGAAAAAACATTGGCGGGATACATATTATCGCCGATACGAATATTTGTATTCATCAGTCCGGCTTCATACGTTAACATATTGTTAAGATACGTTCCGTCAGTCGGTTTCTGTGCCATTGCAATCGGCTCGAAACATGATTTGATTTGCGGAGTTTTCCAGCCGGACAAATTTTGCCGTATCCGTTCTTTCGTTTTGTCGTCAACGTTCATCTTGCGGATAAAATGGTCGACACTCATCGCCTTCGCTTGATTTTGTGTGTAAAGCCATATAAACACGTCCCGCAACTCGAAACCGGCATCGTCTATTGCCGATGCCATACGGTGATACAAACGCGGACTCGAAAATGAAAAGAAAAAACCGCCCGGTTTTAATATCCGGTATAACTCTTGCGACACGGTGAAATACCAATCGTAAAACCGTTTGCCTTGTTTCCGGTCAAACTTCATACCGGCAGGCAGCGATTTAATCGTGTATTGATGATGGGTCTTGGATACTTTTTCGTAATCCCAATTATCATCGAGTTTATCGAGAAAATACGGCGGGTCGGTCAGCACAACGTCAACAGAATGCTTTTCGAGTTGCGGAAGGATTTGCAATGCATCGCCGCAAACAATTTTATCAATGTATAGTGTATTTTTCATTGTTTGGTATTTTTCCAACGTCCGAGCCGTTTCATTCCGCGGGTGAAGAGCCAAGCGAAAAATTTTGACCAGCCATGTTTCACCATTTGTGTCCGGCAGTGTTCCTGAAACTCTTTAACATCCGTGCAATGGTCGGTGAAACTTCCGTTTTGCCAGCAATAGATGCAATAGATTTCACTTGGGATTCCGCCGGCATCGGTGCCGTAATGTTCCGGTTTTTTAAGCGGCATACCGCAACTCTGGCAAATTTTTGTTTTGGACATAAAAAACTAACGAAAAAACCAATGATGCAGAATTTCGATAAAATGATACTGCAATTTTATCGGTATGACAAGTCCCGCCGAAAAGTTCGGCGTGTCCCGCCAATGAAATTCAACAACTCAAGAAATGCGTTGCTGAACACCTGACGCAACGCAAAACGAACTCGCTGCAATGGAATGATTGCATCGAAGTCATTTGCCGGCGGGACAACGAATGCGAAGTTCATCGATTTTATTCGGGACGATTTATGTCCGCATTTTCATCGCGGCGATGTTGTTGTGAAAGACAATTTACGGCAGCATAAACAGGCGGAGGTAGAGCGATTGCTTAAGCGGCGGCGTTGCCGTATTTTGTATTTACCGCCTTACAGTCCTGATTTTAATCCGCTAGAGTTGAGTTTTTCGCAGGTGAAGGCGGTGCTTCGCAAACGCTGTATTCGTGATATGAATAAGTGATTACAGTTCGTTAAAAATGTGCCGAAGTCAATAACGCAGGATGGTTGCAAAGGATACTATAAACACTGCGGATACGGACCGTAACTTTTAGGGTTATGCACTATTTTAAAATCTGAATCTGACTGAGTATGGGACGAATACAAGCAATGCTATGGGCAGCACCATA
>JAIRPZ010000264.1 GCA_031256755.1 Planctomycetaceae bacterium | reverse complement strand
GTAAAGACAATTACGGCTGGATCGTTCTCCCCCGCTACTGGATTCTGATTCCGCTCATTCCCGCACTCGGCGGATTATTCTGCGGCTTTCTCATCCGCTCCTTCGCACCCGAAGCCGGCGGCGAAGGAACGGACCACATCATAAAATCCTTCCATGCACGCGGCGGCACACTGCGCAACCGTGTTCCCGTAACAAAAATGCTGACCAGTTTTCTGACACTCGGCACAGGCGGTTCGGCAGGATTTGAAGGACCGGTAACCCTCTTCGGCGGCTGGATCGCTCATCTGCTTTCACAAGGACTGCAACTGAACAGCCGCGACAGACGCACCTTGCTGCTTGCCGGTGCTGCCGGCGGCATCGGCGGACTGTTTCAAATCCCGATCGGCGGCGCATTTTTTGCAGTCGAAGTGCTTTATGCCAGTTCCGCTCTTGAATTTTCGGCAATTTTACCCTGCATTTTGTCTTCCGTTGTCGGTTATTCCGTGTTTCAGAAGATTCACGGCACACTCCGTCCGGCAGATTTACCGGCAACAGTCGGAATTCATTCGCCGTTTGATTCGCTCATGTTTCTCCTGTTCATACCGGTTATTGCGCTTGCCGGTTTAATTTTTGTAACGCTTATTCGGGAACTCCGGCACAGGGTTTTCCGGCAGTTGCCGGTTCCCGATCTGTTCAAACCGGCACTCGGCGGATTTCTGCTCGGCTGCCTTGCGCTGATTTGTCCGCAGGTTCTCGGCGGCGGTTATGAATGGATGCACCGGTTGATGCATAACGGTTTGCCTTTCGCACTGATTGCGCTGCTGATTGTTCCGAAAATGCTGGCGACGGCACTGACGGTTTCTTCCGGCGGCAGCGGCGGTCTTTTTGCACCGTCTCTTTTGATCGGCGGTCTTCTCGGCGGCACGCTGGGACACGCCGCTCATTTTTGTTACAATTATTTTGGTGTTTCCGCTGCACCGCCGGATATAACCACGTGCGTACTTGTCGGAATGTCGGCGTTCTTTGCCGGCATTGCCAAGTTGCCCTTTGCCGCTGCCGTAATTGTCTGCGAGACAGCGGACTTTCATTATGCTATTCTCATTCCGCTGATCGTGCTGAATTTACTGCATCTGGCAATCCAATCGCCGTCAACGTCCCTTCACGAAGAACAGGTGCCGGCTCCGATTGACAGCGAAGCCCATTTCGGCAATTACTCGATTGACTTGCTGCAAGTGCTGACGGTGAAAGAGGCGATGAAAATGTCTGCCGATGCCCTCACGATTCCCCGGTCAATGCTCATTTCGGAAGCGGTCAAGTTGATTGCCCCGAAACCGGAGTCCGCATTTCCGGTTGTCGATAGCGGCGGCAAGTTTGCCGGTTTGGTTTATGCGAATGACATTTGGGGGGCGTTGCAGCATTGGGGAAAGTGGCGTGGGCAATCGGTTTGGGATTTGACGAATGTAACGCCGGCAGTGCTTTCGCCGGAAACCGACTTATACACGGCACTGCGGACGTGTATTTTGGAACATGCGGACGAATTACCGGTGATTGTGCCGGAAAAACCGGACACACTTGCCGGTATGCTGCGGAAAAGCGATATTTTAGCGGTGTACAACGACCGGCTTGCCGCCGCACAATGGCGGTGAAAGATTTCCTTGCCGGTTCTCTTTTTCGCTTTTTGTTTTCCGGCGAAGGGCGACGGTTGTGCCGAATCTGCCCGAAGAAACAATGCGGACAGGAACGGCGGCGGAAACACAAATTTTATCCGCTGCCGTTTCAATGCCGGAATGATCCTAATCTTCTTTGACGCGCCAGCGGAGAAAAGAGTCCAGAAAACCCTGAATGTCTCCGTCAAGAACCTGATGAAAATTTCCCATTTGAAAGCCCGTGCGGGAATCCTTCACCCGCTGATCAGGATGCAGAAAATAATTCCGAATTTGCGAGCCGAAACCGACTTTCGCCATATTTTTGTACTTTTCCGCCATGGCTAATTCACGCTTTTCCTCTTCAGCACGAATCATCCGTGCGCGAAGCATTTTCCACGCCATCGCCCGGTTTTTATGCTGACTCCGCTCCATCTGACAATAAACCACCGTATTGGTCGGGAGGTGCGTGAGACGAACCGCACTGGACGTTTTATTGACGTGCTGCCCGCCGGCACCGCTCGCCCTCATCGTGTCTTCCCGGACATCTTCATCCCGAATTTCAATTTTGATGGAGTCGTCAATTTCCGGTGTCACATCAACTGCCGCAAAACTTGTCATCCGTTTTGCTTCGGAATTGAACGGGCTGATACGGACGAGCCGGTGCATACCGGATTCGCCACGCAGATAGCCGTAAGCCGCCGGACCGCGGACAACAAAACCGCAACTGTTGATTCCCGCCTCTTCGTTTTCCTGCCAGTCCACCAATTCGAGATCATAACCGTTTGCCTTTGCCCAGAGGGAATACATCCGAAAGAGCATCGCTGCCCAATCGTTTGCATCGGTTCCGCCGTCCCGTGCATTGATCGTAACAATAGCCGCATTGCCGTCATAGGGTCCGTTGAGCAGTGCTTTTGTTTCCAGTTGTTCGAGATGTTCTTCGAGACATTTCAGTTTTTCCGGTATTTCGGCGGAGAGTTCGTCATCGTCCAGTTCCATCATCAGATCGACATCGGCGAGATCGGCGGTCATTTCGTCAAACGGTTTTAACAATGTTTTCAGCGCACGCAAACGTCCGACGGTATTTTGGGCTTTTTCCTGATCGTCCCAGAATCCGGCGGCGGACATTTCGTTTTCAACGGCTTTTGCCTGTTCGGTTTTTGCGGCGTAGTCAAAGAGAGTCCCGCAGTTGGGTCAACCGCAGCCGGATTTGCTCTGCCCTGTTCGTCCAATCGTTTTCAATCATTTGACCGGTTCTGTTCCTGATGCCGGAAACACAATACAGACGGTATTATAACAGAATCCGGCAAAAGAGTGAAACGGACGCTTCTATCTCCGGCATCGGTGAAGCGGAAAATCATTCTGCTCTTTACGGCACTTGACGTTTGCTGTTTTTTGCGGATAATGAGGCGGTAATGTTTCCCTTTTTTACCAACCGTACTGATTATGTTGCGTTTTTCCTCCGCCCAAGTCCGCAGTGTCAATTCTGAACGCGCCGCCAATGAATGTATTGATGTCGCTTTTTCCCAAGGTATTCCCGACGACTGCCGTGTGCTGCTGTACAACGCCACGCTCGGACATAAACTGGATAAACTCGCCGCGGTTTTCCGAAAATCGCTGCCGGAAGTCCCGCTTTTCGGTGCTTCCGGCTGTGCCGTTACCGGAAGAGACGGTGTCGGCGAATCCATGAACGAACTCGGTATTATGGCGGTTTGCGGTCCCGAAAACGAAATCGCCGCCGCTGCCGTTTCCGACATTAACGGATACAATGCCTGCGAAAAGGCAACCGAACTCGCCGGCAAACTGCACCGGCAAAATCCTGACATCAGCGTCATTTATCTGCTTTGCCCCGGCATTGACATTGACAACATTCTCGTCCTCAAAGGTTTTACGGACGTTTTCGGCGAATCGGTCACGATTTTCGGCGGTACGTCGTCCGACAATATGCGCGGGGCGATCAGTTTGCAGTTTCACGACAATATGATGAGCGAGCATGACGCATTTGCCGTCGGCTTTGCCGATCCGACGCTGAAACATATTACGCGGGCGACTCACGGTTTTGCGGCTTACGGCGATCCGCTGGTTGCGACAAAAACGAAGGGCTATCAGATTCTCGAATTTAACGGCAAAGCAGCGTGGGCGGAATACACGCGGCGGCTGTCGCTGCCGGAAGAATCCACCTGCGGCGATACGATACCGGTTGGCGCATTGGCGGAATTGCTGCCGGAAGCATTGAGGGAAGAATACGGCAACAGTCATATTCTCCGGGTGGTGACCAAACATGACGGCGGCACCATTTACTATCCGGTAACGGCTTATGACGGGATGAAGGTTTGGCTGACCACGCGTGACGAAGAATTGATTTTTTCGGAACAGCAGCGGACACTGGATTATATGAAACAAGTCATCGGCAGCGGCAAGACCGTTGCGGTTTTCCAGACGGACTGTTTGGCACGCGGACGGTTTTTGTTCAACCGGATTGTCAAAGAAGAGATTATTGCGATGATGCACAATGCTTTGTCGGCGGACGGGGTGGTTCCGTCTTGGCTCGGCAACTATGGTTTCGGCGAATATGCCCGTCTCGGCGGGAAAAACTGTTACCATAATTATTCCACCGCACTGCTGGCTCTGTACCGGTAAGCCCAGTCCGTTGCGGAGTATTACATCTGGAGAACATTTTGAGGTTTTGCTCTCAATTGTTCTCTTACTTCCCGCAAAGTGCGCTCTTCCTTCTTCGTCAGACGCACAACCGGCTCCAGCCATTCCCGTCAGGAACGTCCAAACCTCCCCCAACGCTGCATTCCGAAAAACGTGTTTGTCTTCGTCGTACTCCTTCCTTGTCCTTCTCCAAATGCAGGCAATTCTCCGCCTCCCGATGGCGAAGAATAGATTCCTGAAACCGTTTTGCAGGTCTTTGATGGAGATTCTTTTATTGCAGAAGTCAGGCGGCGGCTGATGTTTCGGAAAAGGACATTTCGGACTCCTTTGGAAATGGAGGAACAGCAATAAGTATCTGTTCTTAATACGAAAGAAAATCAAAAATGTCGGGTAAAAATTCGCAAGTCGGGAAACTACGCAACGGACTGGGGGCTTTCCGTTTCCAAATGCCATGCTCTGATTTTTTTGTCAAGTTTGCTTTTGTGAAAAGACGATAGCGGGAAGGAGAGGGTGTTGTTGCCGGTACTGCCCGAACACCAGGAGGAACCATGCGTTTTATTACCGTTTTACAGAGTATTGCAGCACTGCTGTTTATCAGTGTATCGACTGCTCTCTACGCCCAGAACGCCAATCAGACGGCAGCCGAGAAAATTGCCGACTTGATTGGCGAACGCTTCGATGTAGGAGGCGTTACTGTTTCCTACCTGCATGGAGAGGTGACGCTCGGCGGAGACGTTCCAAGTCAGGAAATACGGCGGCGGATTGAAGAGACGGTCTCTAAAATGGAGAACGTCACTAAATTAGAAAACAACATAAAGGTTGTTGCACCGCGGCGGCTGGCAAGAACACCGGCAACGACTGCCGACAGAATGACCGTCGGCGATGAGCGGGCAAAACCGCCGGCAGCGGCAACGATTGCACCGATTCCCATACCGCCTGCACCGCCGGAAATGGTTATGCCGGTTCCGCGGGTACCTGCGAGATTTTCCGACAGACAAATTCAGCCGACCAACGCAGAACAGCCGGCGGTTTCGCTTTACAGCGGTCAATATGTACCGCCGCCTGCTTACAATTACAATGCGCCGAATGCGGCAATGCCGGCCGGAGCATACGTACCTCCGGCACAGACCGCGGCGGGTTCTTTCGCCCGTCCGATGCCGTCCTATGTTCCTGCGGTACCGCCTGCCTATTATCCGTCCGGCGCATTACCGGGCGGAGTTCTGCCGGGTCAGTACAATCAGCCGACACTGCCGGAACACGCTTGGCCGGCTTATGCGGCCTATCCGAACTATGCTCAAGTTTCCTATCCGCGTGTTTATTCTCCGAAAGCGTGGCCCTATATTGGTCCGTTTTATCCGTATCCGCAGGTTCCGCTCGGATGGCGAAAAGTGACGTTAGAAAACCATGACGGCTGGTGGTGGCTGGATTTTGATGACGGTGCGCAAACCGGTCCCTTCTCGCCGCTGTTCCGTCAACCGCAGCGGTACACGTATTAGGTTAGGATTTCCTGTATTTTTATGATTCGTCAAAGGATTGGCATTATGACAAAAAACATTTTTACTTTCGGCAGTGCGGTTTTGCTTGGATCCGTACTCGTTTTGCAGAGCGGCTGTGTCGGCGTTGCAGGTCCGACAGTTGGAATTGCCAGTATTCCGGTTCCGATTGGTCCGTATTATCAGCAGATTGCTGAAGATCACGGATTCGAAAAAGAGCGGTACAACAAAGTGATCATTATGCCGCCGATTACGGAAGAGCCGCATATTGCACTTGATCCGCCGCCGGATGATTTGGTGATCCGCCAGTTGGAAAAGGCGCGTCCGCTTGGAGGTTCGATGCCGCTTTTGGAAACAACGATGCGTAATATACGGGGCATTACGAAGGAACTTGTCGCGGATTATGTTGATCCGCCGCGAGTGATGCCGCTGGTCGGACCGGTGCAGTTGCATCATGCTCATTATAAATGCACGGTCTATTTTGAAGAGATAACGCATGTCGGCTGGCCTATTCCGCACCAGATCAAAAATGAAGACGGCGTTGAAACGCTCTTTATTGACTGTGACCACCTTCATCGTGTCGGCGGCGGAAACCCCAGCACTCCGGCAATGTAAAATACTTCCGCTGGCTGCAAAAGTATTGCGGACAGAAGTCCGCACAAAAACAATGAATGATTGTCGTTCTTTTTTTCACTTGTCAGTGTTTGTATTCTATACGGTTAGATACATTGCCTAACCGTTAATCCCGCTGTTAATTTTTTGTCCGTTTATCAACCGGCATGGCCGCCGGCTTCGATGATTGACCGCCGCTGCCGGTTTTGGTATGATACCGTGCGGATGAGCAGTAACAGTTTTAACGAACCATAATCACTTATTCATATCACGAATACAGCGTTTGCAGAGAACCGCCTTCGCCTGCGAGAAAACTCAACTCTAGCGGATGAAAATCAAGACTGTAAGGCGGTAAATACAAAACACGGCAACGCCGCCGCTTAAGCAATCGCTCCGCCTCCGCCTGTTTATGCTGTCGTAAATTGTCCTTCACAACAACATACGAAACAAAAACGGGAGAACCGATCTGGTATAAAGAAGATGAGGAGAGAAAAAAAGATACGAAACGCACTTATTCAGAGACGCGTGTACGCGAGTGTCAATTCATTGTTTCTGCGGCACAAAATAAAGTATGTGTATGGGAAAAAGAACGGAATGTGATTTTTGTAACGGATAAGCGGCTGATACAAAACAGCCCTTTTATTGCTTCGCAGAATATTAAACTGCCAAAACGGATTCCGAATCCCTCTATCTACGGTGTGTCTGTTATCTTTCCCGACGGAACGGTCGAACCGTCTCCATTTTGAATGGCAGCAATGAGCGGTTATCACTGTTGATCGAACCATTGACACGTTTTTCGGATCGCCTCTTCAAACGGCGTGATACGGTAGCCGAGGTCACGTTCCGCTTTATCGCACGAAAATGCCCAGTCCGCCAAAAATGTCCGTATCCAGCCGGGCGTAATCGGCGGATAAATGCCGAACCACTTTGCACGCTGTTCCAAAACATACGCCGTCAGCATGGGTATCAGCCAGAATATTTTCAACTGAAAACGTTTTTTGCCGTCAACTTTGTCAACCGTTTGGAAGAAATCCCGCAGCGAACGATTTTCTCCGCCCAAGATATACCGCTCGCCGATCTGTCCCCGTTCCATCGCCGCAATATGCCCTTCGACCACGTCTTCCGCAAAACCGTAATTGCCGATATTACGCCCCCAATTTAACAAAAACGGAAATTGTCCTTTGCGGTACATATCGATCAAGCGGGTGACCGAATTGGATTCCGATAATTCACCGGGTCCAAAAACCCGTGTCGGGTTAACGATGACAAGCGGCAGTCCGTTTTTAATCCAGCCGTGTGCCTCCTGTTCCATCACGGTTTTTGTCCGTTCATACTCGGTAAAATAAATGTTTGAACGGGGCATTTCTTCGCTGCCGATGATGCCGGGCGGAGTGAAACCGAGCGTAACGATGGTGGATGTCCAAACGATTTTTTCGATGCCGGTTTCTTGAGCGGCGGTGAAAACGTTGCGGGTGCCGTCAATGTTGACGCGGGTAAAAACGTCCGAATCGGCTGACCAGTTCTTTGCATAGGCGGCTAAATGGAACACATATCCGCAGCCGTCCATTGCTGCCCGGACGCTTTTTCTGTCGGTAATATCGCCGCGAATGTATTCCAGATTCGGCATCGGTTCGGCCGGACGTTCCCGTTTTAATGCCCGAACCGAAAAGCCGCGTTCAAGCAGTTTTTTGACTAAAATCGAACCGATAAAACCGGTACCGCCGGTGACAAAAACTTTTTTCGATATGTTCATCGCGTATTTCCAAATCTGCCGTATGTATGATTTTGCTTATTATTATACCATTCTTATTTTGGTGTTGCTAAATTCCTATTGTCGTCGATTTAGTAATTTATTATGATATTTTTTGTATAA
>JAIRPZ010000236.1 GCA_031256755.1 Planctomycetaceae bacterium | reverse complement strand
GGTTTCTCCGGCAACGTTGCCGGAGAATTTTTTCACCTCACTCCTTACAATACGGGAAGAATCAAAATGAACACAACCATCAGAAAAGTTATTTTCATCGGCAGCATTTTTATATGCGTCTCCTTCCTGCGGGCGCAGGAAGACGTTGTCAAACCGGTGATTGCGCCGAAAATGCAATACTTTCCGCTCGGCAATGTCGAAATCACCGGTGGCGAATTCAAACACATTCAGGAGTTGACGCACAAATATCTGCTGACCCTCGAACCCGACCGCCTTTGCTCGTGGTTCCGCCGCGAAGCCGGTCTCCCCCCGAAAGCACAGCCCTATCCGGGTTGGGAATCCAGTCACGGCTACATCATTCCCGGACATATTCTCGGCTTTTACCTCTCATCAATGGCTATGATGTACGAAACAACCGGCGATACGGAAATCATCAAACGTCTCGAATACACTTTACAGCAACTTGACGAATGTCAGAACGCCGCCGGCGACGGTTTTCTCGGTGCCAATCCGAATCTGCGGAAGGTCTATGAGCAGTTTATTGCCGACAGCAAAGATGCGGCGGAAATCGTAAAAAAACGAGGTCCCAAATCTACCGGCGAGATTCCCGGTGCCAATGAACCGACTTACATTATGAACAAAATCACACTCGGTCTTTATGACGTTGCCGTGAAATGCAATTTGCCGCTGGCGGAAAAAGTGCTGGTGCGTTATGCCGACTGGTTCGGTGAAAATGTTCTCAATAAAATGAACGATGACGGCGTACAAAAACTGTTGATTTGCGAACATGGTTCATTCAGCGAATCCTATATTGACGTGTACCGGCTGACCGGCAATAAAAAATATCTCGATTGGGCAAAACGTCTCGACCATCAAGTTGTTCTCGTTCCGCTTGCCGAAGGCAAAGACATTCTCGGCGGGCTGCATGCCAACTGTATTATTCAGAAAAATACCGGTTTTGCCGGCGTTTTTCAGTACACCGGCGACAAACAGCGGGGAGATGCCGCACGGTTTTTCTGGAATACCGTTGCCAAAGACCACACGTGGATTCATGGCGGAAACAGTACCCGCGAACACTTTTCGCCGAAAACCGGATGGGATAAAGAAATGTCGAAGAACGGCGGACCGGAAGGGTGCAACTCCGTCAATATGCTGCGGCTGACGGAATATCTTTATCAAATGGATGCCGACCCGAAAATGCTTGACTATTACGAGCGGGTTCTGATGAACCATCTGCTCGGCGGCTATGAACCGGAAACGGGAATGTTTGCTTATATGACCAAAGTCAATCCGGGTGCTTACAAGACGTACAGTACCCTCTACGATTCTTTCTGGTGCTGCACCGGCACCGGAATGGAAAGTCCGGCAAAGTTTCAGAAAATGATTTACACTCACAATGACGATGTGCTGTATGTCAATTTGTTCATTCCGTCAACGTTGACGTGGAAAGAAAAAGGCATCACGCTCCGGCAGACAACAAACATTCCTGATGAAGAGCAAACGGTGCTGGATTTACAGTTGTCCGAACCGAAGACGTTTGCCTTAAACATCCGTCATCCGTATTGGACGGCAAAAGATTCGCTGAAAGTGAGTCTTAACGGTGAAGAACAAAAAATTTCCTCATCGCCGTCCGAATTTGTTACAATAAACCGGCAATGGAAAAACGGCGATAAAATCACGGTGTCTCTGCCGATGAAACTGGAAGTTTTGCCGCTCACCTCTTCGCAAAAATTTGTTTCGTTTCAATACGGACCTGTTGTACTGGCGGCGAAAGCGGATTCCGGCGATGTCAAAAAAAGCGATTACTGGTCTATGCACGACCATGCCGGAAATCGGGACAAGGGACTGCCGCTGGAAAAGATTCCGCACTTAACCGGTACGCCGGAGGAAATCGCCGCAAAAACGAAAAAGGTGTCCGTTTCGCCGCTGACGTTCCAAACGGAAGCCGCGCCGGAAAATTACACGCTGATGCCCTTGAACCGGATTCATTTCAGCCGGTACGTGCTGTATTTTCCGGTAAAAAATGCGGTACCGCCGCCGAAATAATTCCGTGCGGGCTTGACAGTTCGTGATCGGCATGGAATAATGACGGCATCTGTTCTCCTCGGCGGTTTGTCAATGAATGTCCCCTTGAATGAGTGTTCCACCCGCGTACCCCCTCGTCGAAGGATTTTGGGTCAGAAATTATAAAGCGTTGCGTCAAATTGCAATCGGTTCCTGTTTTCAGCAGTCCGTTGTCGCGGATTTCTCAGGAGATGCGGTTCCCTATGATCTTACGCCTTTAACGGTTTTTGCCGGAGACGGAGGAGTCGGTAAAAGTACCTTGCTGGACGCATTCGCCTTTCTTGCCGATTCGCTCAAAGGGGGCATTGATGAAGCCCTCGCCCGGCGCGGCGGATTTGACCGTACTTATCATTTCGGCGGAACCGGCCCCATTTCCATCGGCGTTGTTTATCGTCCCTGCGCCGAACCGCGGTCGTTGACTTACGTATGCAACATTGATGCGGCACCGGGAAACCGAAAACCGTTTATCGAAACAGAGGCACTCATTTACCGTGATCATCAGCCCGGCATGCCGCCCAAACCGGTTTTACTGTTTCAGAACGGCGAAAAAACAACACGGCTTCTCCAGCCCTGGACGGACGCAAAAGGATCAGACCTCGAACTCATTAAACGGACAGACAGCCGGCACCTTGCCCTTGCCTTGCTGGGACGCATCGAAGACCTGCCGGATATTCCTTTGTTTAAGCAACTTTTGGAACGGTTTTTCGTTTCCTGCTATACGTCCGTCAATACTGCCGGATTGTCGCCTGCCAAATTCAAGTCGCCGGTCGAAGGGAATCTCGCGCTTGATTTGAAACGGATTAAAGAAAAACATCCGTTTGAATTTACCGACATTCTGAATGTCATTGCCAAGCGAATGCCCGGACTGGAAAGTATTACACTGGAAACAACGGAAGCGGGGCGGAGTTTTTTGTCGTTCAAAGTGATCGGGAGCGATGTCGTTATGCATCCGCTGCAAATCGGCGAAGGAACGATGCGGCTGCTGTCTCACTTCACGCTGTTGGAAGACCCGATTCCGACACCGCTTTTAGGTCTCGAAGAACCGGCGGCATTTATGGGACGCTCGCAATTGATGTCTTTCGTGCAGCATTTACAGCGCGGCGTTCATGAAATCGGCGGAACGCAGTATTTCATGACAACAAACAATAACATGTTGATTGATCAGATGGATCCGACGAATGTTTGGTTTTTGTCCCGCAATGAATCCGGGACAATTCTGACTCACCGCGGATTGGACGAATTACAGTTTCTCGGAGTGGACATTAACACGGTCGGTCCGTTTTGGTATTCGGAGTACCTTTACCGGGAATACACGTCTTCCGGCATGATGGCTTCCGGTATTCGTCCGCCGCAATGACCGCAGCAATAACGGCGGTCTCTTGAATTTGCCGTTTTATCCCTTTATACTTTGACAATACAGTGTTCTTAACTCCGCTCATGCGGCAAAATCAAAAATGGACAGACGACAATTTCTGCACACATCGCTTACTTTCACTGCTGCCGGTTTAACAATGACCGGGCTTTCCGCTCAGGAACAGCCGGCAGCGAAAAAAATCGACTTGAAAAAACTCATCAACAACGCCGGCGAGGGCCCCGAAAAACATTTGACATGTTATCCCGACACGGAAGGGGGAAAACATCAGTTGTACCAACTCTGGGTTTCGCAAAATAACTCCACGCTCCTTTCCTACCGGGCGCATCAGGACCAGAAGTATCCGTTCTTTTCTCCGATGACCGGACCGGTCAGCGGTTTGCCGTTGACAACCGAAACGGGCAGACCTTGGCCTCACCACCGAGCCGTCTTTTTCGGCTGCGACAGGGTCAACGGCGGAAACTACTGGCAGGGTTCGCTGGATAGGGGACAAATCATTTCGCAAGGACCTTCCTTTGCCAAAAAGGACGGACAGTACGAAATTTCGCCGGACTCGGCGGTAATCGTTGACCGCTGTTTGTGGCAGCAGGGAAAAAATGACCCGATTATTGAAGACCGCCGCCGTTTCACGGTCAAAATCCTTGATGACCGCCGCTACATTCTGGATGCGGACATTGTCGTGAAGGCGTTGACTGACATTACGATTATGCAAACGAATCATGGGTTATTCGGCGTGCGGTGTGCGCCGGACTTGGCACCGACCGGCGGCGGCATACTGGAAAGTTCCGAAGGTGCAAGGGGGATGAAGGACACGCTGGGGAAACCGGCGAAATGGATGGCGTTTTACGGCAAGCGTGCCAAACTGAAAGAAGAAATCATCGAAGGCATTGCTGTTTTCTGTCCGTCAAAAGCCCCGCATCCGGCATTTGAAAAATGCCCTTGGTTTACCCGTGATTACGGCAACATTTCGCCGACCCCGATGATGTGGCTTGCCAAAGACAAGCCGTTCACGTTGCCGAAGGGGGAAGAACTGCATTTGCGGTATCGTGTTGTTGCCTTCGGCGGCACACCGGTTGACGCAGACCTTAACGGACTTTGGGAAGAATTCGACCGGCAAGGATGACGTGTATCCTTGCCGGACGGGCCGTTTTTTGTAATAAAAAATATCCTGTCAATCCTTGTCTTAAAAATACCGGCGGGCGAATACCCGCCGTATTTTTATTAGACCTGTTGCGCAACATCTAAATTTACTATAATACTTTTATTACAGGAGTAAACAGCGATCACGGAGGACCAAATGCGGCGGGTCGCAAATGGCGAAGAATTGGTCGTCGATGTAACCGAGCATTCCATTGAGAGACCGAAAAAACAGCAGCGCGACTGGTATTCCGGTAAAAAAACGGCACTCGGTTAAATCGCAAATCGTGATTAACTTGCGGACGCTTTTGATTTATTGTGTTCATCAGGACAAAGGTAAATTTCACGATTTCAAGTTATGCCGCAAGACGATATTGAAGTTGCTGATAATCGGCGTGAAGTTTTATGCCGACAGCAGTTATCAGGGCATTCAGAAAATTCATGCAAATAAAATGATGTCGTATCCGTACCGCAACAGACGCAGGCGGCATCTGTTGCGGACAACGCTGATAGGAGGAATCTGAGTTACATAACAGGTCTACTATATCAATAATCCCATTCAACATATAGACGAGGTAGAAATGCATTAGAGCCTTCTATCGTATTTACAGGAATGTCAATACGTTACACACAGCATAAACAAATAACCGACACCGATCACCGGACTAATAAAAATCATTAAAAATGCTAAAAAATCAGGATACTCCGATGCCGTAGATAAAGATAAAACAAAGCGTCCCAATGATAAACAAAATGAAAAGATACAAATAAGAACTCCGATTTGACTCATTATTGTATGGAAACAAATTGCCCAAACAGGCAGCCATAAAATCGGCAATAGAACAGCGGCATCCAAAAGAAAAGTAATCTTTCTGTCCGGTAATGGTGTCAATTTATCATGAGAGGAATCGAAATACGTTGATAAATTGCGTTTATACAATATGTTAATCGCATAGATACGCTTATTAACATCTCCGTAAATATTATCCCAACCGAATTTTTCGACATTCAAACGGATATGTTCAAGTGTCTCCGCAATACACTCCCAGCATACTATCACATTATCAGGATAGTGCTGTATGTGATAATCAATAATATTGATAAAACACGATGCTCCGTCCGTATCGTCCTTACTTTTTTCACTCAACAAATAGTTGATATAAGCGTGAATATAATATTGAAACGGAACAGGCGGCATCCAGAAAATATCTTCCTGATAATAAAGAGCATTACTTGCCAATAACTCTTCGGCTTCAGTCAGATTTTTTCCAAAGAAATTTTTCTTCGCATGCCGGACATCCAAGTTCATTGGATTGTCGTGATTCCAATCGGTTTCATCAGGTATTTTCATTTGTCTTTGGGTGTTGCAGCGTTGTCATATTTCCAATTCTTGAAAACTTATGTGCCGGAATTATGAACTTCTGTCATGTAAAACCAAGCCGGTTTTTCTATTATAAGGTAAGTCCCTTTTTGTTTTTTTACAGTAACCGTTTCTCCGACAGCAATTTTGGTATTGAGAATTGCAACTGCATCAAATCTATCGCCGTTCACTTCTATAATATATTCATTTGCAAATTGCAGATAGGCCGCTATTTTCACGATACCGTCTTTTCCTAATGCCGCAGCAAATAATTTACGGTATTTTATGACGAAACACAAGGTTATGCAGCGATTGATATAATACGGCAGTATTAACAATACAAGCAAGACTGACCAGCCGGCAGCATAATAAATACCGCCGTCTTTCATCACAGCAAAAAAACTGACACTGAACAATCCGAGTAAAAGTGGTTCTCTTATAACAGTATATGATAAAATATAGGGTACGAGGACGATAACAGACATCGCTGCAAACATATATGGTATTAGAACATGTTCTTTCTCGTCTGATAACACAATAACAATCAAAGCAAGCAGCACTGCCAGAATACTGCCAATATATGTCCAATAATTAAACCGTGATTTATAAATTGTTTGTTCCTTAATCATATTTTTACTCCGACTTTCCTCTTAAAATTTCAGTAAGTGATAACCGCGTGCCGATGCATTGCCATTATCAATCTTTTACCGGTCATTGTCAAGCAGCCAAATTTCCTGTGTCTTTTTCGTGCAAACGTCAGTTTTGCAGCATGGGTCTTTCGGCAGCGTTATTTCTCTAAAAGATAAAGATATTCCCTGACATAAACGTCCCTCTTTTCTAAATTGCGGCAGCCGCGGAACGTGTTGTAATTTGTTTCCAATACTTCAACTTTGCCGATTTTTTGAAGCATTGATTTCATAACATCAAGCGTAATAAAACCTTCCGAATTAAACGAAATTAAAACAAATTTTGCTTTGATGTTTTCCGCTAATTCCTTCAATGCTTGTGCGGCAAATTGTTTCTTGTTATAGACCGAACGGTTCCATCCTTCCGCAATGCCGGAAACTTTACTCAATGCTGTGGGACGTTTGTTTACCAAAATCAGGTTAAGCATAAAATAGTTCGATCCGTAAGGATGCTGATTATACGGCGGGTCAAGATACGCTAAATCCGCTTCGGGAGCGGTTTTAATCACTTCGTTGGAATCACCGTTGTAAATAACCGAATGACAATGAAAACGACTGAACACCGGAAACGGCAAATGGATTTCACCCTTAATACGCAGCAGCGCATCGCTGTTGCTGCCGCCGAATTGTCCGATACCGGTTGCTTTGTTCTTGTGAAAACCCTTGAACGTACCGGATGTATTGGAATGAACAGACGCTTCCGAAAGCAGCGGTGCAAGAAAAAACTTTTGCAGCGGGAAATCAACACTATCTAGAAGTTGCCGCATGGTGTCGATATACATAGCGTTGCGGCGGGTATAAAACACACGCTCGCCGGCTTGTATATGGTCATCGTCTTTCGGCGAATATAATTCCGTAATAAATCCTTCTTGCAGCGGATTGGTGTTTATTGTGCTGATGAGACATTGATAAACGTTCTGCAACTCGGCAATGTTAATATCTGAAGTGTTGGCAAGATAACATTCGTTAGTCATTGTTGAGTATTTTTCCAAATCGTTGACAAACAAATTGTCTGCATATTGTTTGAAAAAACGGGCAACAACACCGGAACCGCTGAACACATCAAAAATATCTAACTTATCTTTGCCTAATTTTTTACGGACGATATTGATGCCTTTGGTAATAAATTGAAGCAGCGAACGTTTGTTGCCGATGCAGGTGAGGATTTGTTTCGTGAGATAATCTTCGTTTTCAGGCAAGGAACCGCCCGCGTGTGAACGCGGCACAACCGTATGAAAATGCGGTTTTACCGGTTTTGTTCTCCATTTTCCTGATTCAAATAAGACTGTCTGAAAATCCATAACGGATACATAAAATCGGTACTTACTCCTTCATTGTACCTGATTTTGAAGCGGCGGGTGCGAGACGCACGGGCGAAAATAGTTTGCAGACCGCAGATTGCAGACGGCAGAAGAAAAGATTCTTTCTTGCTGCCGTCTGCGGTCTGCAATCTGCTGTCTATTTAATTATCAATTTTACCGTTTCCGTCTTCGCAGAGCGGCAAGTCCCGTCAGCCCAAGACCAAACAACGCCAGCGTTGCCGGTTCCGGTGTGGCTGCACCGCCATTGCCGCCGTCCGCTGTTAAACGGTAAACACCAGCGTTCAGTGTCCAGCCGTTTGCC
>JAIRPZ010000120.1 GCA_031256755.1 Planctomycetaceae bacterium | reverse complement strand
GGTCTTGCCGTTGCAAGAAGACGGAAAAAGTAGGATGTTCATGATCGGCAGGTGTATACTTGCCGGTTGACAAAACATCGTCGGGGCGGAGCGTATACCGCCCTGTACGTAGTTGGGGGCGGTGTAAAAACCGCCCTTTTTGTTTGCGATCCGGCGGGTGTTTTTTGCCGTTTTTTTCCCGCATTGCCGGAATTACAGCACAATGAAGGGGCGGGCAAGATGATCAACGGATGCTCAACAAAAGATATTGAGAAACTTCGATGACGCGTTATATCAATCCCTGCACTGACTTCGGGTTCAAGAAATTCTTCGGCGAATTCCTGAATGTCGTGCTGCCGCCGGCGTTGATTGCCGAGTTGGACTTTCGGCATCCGAAACCGAGCGGCGGTGAAGCGTCCATACAAACAGCAATGCCTGCCGCAAAATGTTCGTCCGTATCCGCATCTTGCCGGAAAGAGTATAATGACCGGCTGCTATGAAACGTTCATTCGCCGAAATCCGAAGCATCGCCTGTTATTTCCCCTGCAAAACGCTGGGAAATGCCGAACTCGTTGAACAATTTCCCCATTGGACCGCAGAAAAGATCGTCCGAAAACTCGGCATCGACCGCCGGCCGATCGCCGGTGACGGTGAAACCGCCGCGGATATGGCTGTCGCCGCCGCCGAAAAACTCCTCGAAAACGGCTCCTGCACACACGACGAAATCGACTTTCTCCTCTTTTGCACTCAATCGCCGGACTACTTTTTGCCGACTTCCGCCTGCCTCATTCACGAGCGGCTCGGACTGCCGAAGGCATGCGGCGCATTGGATTTCAATCTTGGATGCAGCGGCTATATTTACGGACTTTCGCTTGCCAAAGGACTGATCGAAACCGGTGCAGCAAAAAAAGTGCTTTTTCTCACTTCGGAGACCTATTCGAAATACATCAATCCCGATGACAGAGCAAGCCGTCCGCTTTTCGGCGACGCTGCCGCCGCAACGCTGGTTGCCGCAACACTGCCGAAAAACAAAACGGACGAAGAACCAATCGGACCTTTCGTTTTCGGTACGGACGGCAGCGGTGCGGACTTGCTGATCGTTCCTGCCGGAGGACACCGATTGCCGGCTTCACCGGAAACCGCGGTCTGTTCTCCTGACGGCAAAGGAAGTACCCGGTCGCTGAATCAATTAAAAATGCACGGCCCCGGTATTTTCTCGTTTGCCGTGGATCGCGTACCGCCGATGGTCGACGAACTTCTGCAAAAATCAGGGAAAACACGGGAAGATATTGGCTGTTTTATTTTTCATCAGGCGAATAAATATATGCTTGACCGGTTGCAGGAATTATGTCATTTAGGCGGAATGAATTATTTTAACGATGTGATGCAGCGGGGAAATACGGTTTCGAGCAGTATTCCGGTTGCGGTGGCGGACGCTTGGCAGCGGGGTATGTTGAAACCGGACGTTTGGACGATGCTTGCCGGTTTCGGAGTTGGTCTTTCTTGGGGGGCCACGCTTATCAATCTGCCGAAAGAATTTACCGCCTGAATCGCGGTATATCAGCCGGACGGGTGCTGCCGCACGGGCGGCGTTATTCGACTTGAAGTTTCCCCGGCAGCGGAAGTGAAAACTTCGGCGGAACAAGCGGCAGTACCGGCGATGCCGGCGGTATGTCCGGCGGCACCGGCGTTAATGTTTCCGAAAAAACCTGCGGTTCGTCGCCGGTCTGCGGACGCGAAATCAGCGGTATCGGGTTGCCCGCAAACGTCGGTTCATGGTAAATCGTTCCCCGCGTCAACGGACCTGTACCGGCAAACCAAAGATTTCTCGCCGTACTCTCTTCCTGATTGTTTCCCGATGCCCAAACCGGTTTGCCCGTTGCCTTGTTGTACGCAAACAACGCCACCTTGGCCACGCCCCGTTGTTTTGTCCGCTTGATGAAAGGGATTTCGGGGATCGTTGCCGATGTGTATTGAGTCAGCGGAAGCGAAGGCACGGTAAATGCCGGTATGCCGATCAATAACTCATCGCGGTCGGTTCCCACCGCACCGGCACGGACTTCTACGATGTAGTCGGCTTCGGTTTCGGTCGAAGACAACACCGCTCCTTCGGCGGCAAGATGCTGCCGGATCGTCATCGCCAGATAATCATGATCTGTCGTTTGCGCAATGGCAGCCGTATTGAGAAAACACCGTTTGTTTCTCATCGGACTGAAATCAATTTTGGCGGCAACCCGGTCGATAGCATTGCTGATCAGGAGTTGTTCTGTTGCTGTCCGGTTGGTGTCGCTCCATTTGGTCGTACCGCATCCTCCCGCGCAGAGAACGCACAGACACAGGGCATAAACGCCCGCCGGCACCGGTTTTTGACGGATAATGACATCATTCATACGCAAAACAGTCAGGCGGAGTGTACTGTTTTCCGCCGATCCGGTAAAGAGTGATTCCGGGCGGACACGGCATTTTGCCGCTGCGTATTCTGCCGTTGTATTTTTTCGGAAATACTGTTAAAATAATCCCTTTACTGATACGGAATTACAGAGCTGTTTTGCCGACAGCCGCACAAGTCAATGAATAACGGTACGCAGTCCGTCCGGCATCCTGCCGGTCTTTGGGTTCTCTTCACCACCGAAATGTGGGAGCGGTTTTCCTTTTACACCATGAGAGCCATTCTGGTTCTCTATTTGGTGGACATTTCAACCAGCGAAAAAACGCCCGGTTTCGGCTGGTCGGAAGCCGATGCTTACAAACTTTACGGCTGGTACACCGGTCTCGTCTATATTGCCCCGCTGCTCGGCGGTTTGGTCGCCGACCGGTTTCTGGGACAGCGCGTCTGCGTGATTATCGGAGCCGTCCTGATGGCTCTAGGCGAATTCTGTCTCGCCGCCACGGAATTCGTCCGCAGCGGCAATGTCGACATCAATCTTCATTCCGATCTGCCCGCCCTGCTGACATTTTACGCCGGTCTCGGCTTAATGGTTCTCGGCAACGGGTTTTTCAAGCCCTGTATTTCCGTCATGGTCGGACAACTTTACGCCCCCGGCGACCGAAGGCGGGATGCCGGTTTTACAATCTTTTACATGGGCATCAATATCGGCGCGTTTATGTCCCCGCTGCTTGGCGGAACGATCGGCGAAATCTACGGTTACCAATACGGTTTCATCATCGCCGGTCTCGGAATGATCTGCGGTCTCATTTCCTTCACGATGTTCGGACAAAAACATATTAAAGGTCTCGGCAAACCGCCGGTGAAACATGGTCCGCACGACCAAATGACCGCCGAAGAACGGGAAACACACGCAAAAGAAGTGCATGAACAGCAGCGTCCGCTTGTCAAACAGGATTGGGACCGGATTTTCGTTATTCTTGTTTTATGCGTGTCCTGCATTGCGTTTTGGGTGACGTTTGAACAAGCCGGTTCCTCGCTGAACATTTTTGCCAAAGCCAATACCAATCGGGAAATATCGCCGGCAGTACACAACATGGTGCCGGGCGTACTGCGCAAGGCGTTTTTGACCAACGAGGACTTTGTGGCTTACAAAGATAAAGTGCAGCGGGTTCAGAAACTGACCGAAAAACTCGAACATCATGCCGGCGAAACCAAACCGGCAACGTTTGCCGACCGGTTGGAGCGGTTCAATTTTTACGGCAAATTCAATGCGGAAGAAAAAGAGGAAGACAAACCGATTGAGGTGCAGATTACCGAATTAAAACAATTCGCTGCCGGACTCAAACAGAAGTTGCGCACCAGCAAATATGAGGACGTTCAAAAAGCGATAACGACTTTGGAAGAAGCCGTCAAAGCCGATGATAAAGCCGTTGCCGGCATATTAACAACGGAATTAACGGAATTGGAAACGATTCTCAATGCGGACGGAAACAATCCCGAAGCCGTTGAAATGGTCAACGCCGTCAAAAAGGACATTGCCGGCATGACCGATTCCAATCTCATCGCGGAAGCCATTCGGGAAGCAAAGAAAAATCCGGTCCTTGTAAAAGTTATGGCGGGTAAAGCATATACCGCTGCCGGCGGAAAATCCAAAGAGGAAATTGCATCTCACGAACAGCGGCGGGACAATATCCGGCATGCGATTACGGCCTTGCTCGCCAGCGAACAAGGTGCGGACGGTGTCTCCATTCAGGACGGATTGGTTGCGATGGAACAAGCCGAGCGGATTTTCGATGTCCGGTATGTACCGGGAACGAATCCGCAGACATTTCCGGCGACATGGTATCAATCAGTGAACGCCTGCGGTATCGTGATCTTTGCACCGATGTTTGCCTTTCTTTGGGGATTTCTGGCTCATCGGGGCATTGAACCCAGTACGCCGACAAAGTTTGCACTCGGTTTGATTCTCGTGTCCGTTAGTTTTATTGTGATGATCCCCGGTGCCATTGAGGCGAAAATGACCGGCGGAAAAGCGGCGGCGTATTGGCTGCTTTTGTGCTATTTGTTTGCGACTTGGGGCGAACTTTGTGTGTCGCCGGTCGGTTTGTCGATGATTACCAAACTGGCACCGGCACGGTACTGTTCGATTTTTATGGGCATCTGGTTTTTATCGAGCAGTGTGGCTTACATTCTTGCCGGTTATGCGGCGAGTTATTTCGGTACCGGTGAAGGAGTGAATTTGTTTTTCGGCAAAGACGGCGGTTTGGCGGACTTCTTCCTGTTAATGGCGTTGTTCCCGATGCTCATCGGCTTGATTGCGCTGTCCCTGGCACCAACACTGAAAAAGATGATGCACGGCGTACACTAACGGCGTACACTAGCAGCATAAAAAAGCGGAATGGTCTAATCTCCCTTTCTGTTTGCAGAAAAAATTTAACCGGATTGACTATGAGGATATTATTAACCAATGATGACGGTATTTATGCGCCCGGCTTGGCAGCAATGGAACGGGCTTTGCGGCGGCTCGGCGAAGTGTTCGTTGTCGCACCGTCCCGCGAACAAAGCGGCGTTGCCCATTCGATCACGTTCCTGACTCCGCTGCTGGCACGAAAGGTCTTCGTCAACGATCAACACTGGGGCTGGACAGTGGACGGCAGTCCTGCCGATTGCGTGAAACTCGGCGTTTCAACCATTTTACCGGACCGTCCCGACTTGATAGTCAGCGGGATGAACGGCGGTCTCAATGCCGGTATCAACGTGCTGTATTCCGGTACGGTCGGAGCGGCTGCCGAAGGGGCTTTTTACGGAATTACCAGTATTGCCGTGTCGCTGCAATTCGAGGAAAACGAACCGTTTCAGCGGGCAGCGGACTTGGCGGTCGGCGTAATCAAACAAATCATTGAACAAGACGGCTTGTCGGGAAAACTTTACAATCTGAACATTCCGCTGCAAGCCCTGAAAGAAAAGGAACCGGCGGTCAAAACCGTACCGATGGACACCGCTCCGTACTGGGAAACGTTTGAACGCCGGACAGACCCGATGGGACGAACCTACTACTGGCTTTCCGGTCGTCCCGATCCGAGACAGCCGAAAAGTCAGGGACCGAAACAAATGACCGATTTGACAGCGATTGCACAAGGATTTATTACTGTAACGCCGCTGAATTACGATGTGACAGACCGGCAGCGGCTTGCGGCAATGGACGATTGGGACTTAACGCCGCAGCCGGATAACGATTCCGGGAACCAAGAACATACGGGACCGCGTGTGCGGGTCAGTTGGCGGAGTTAACGCGGTCAGAGTTCGCCGCGTTCTTTGGTGCCTGCTGCCCGGTGATGACAGAAAAAACCTTCCACCTCTATGCCGCATTTGACGGCGGTGCGCTGAAATTCCCGGCGGATCATATTCCAATAACTGGGATCGCGGAGGTCGTCCGCAAATGTCCTGCCGCGATACCAATCGTACTGCACCGCCAGTTCGCAAGTGTCCTTCAACGTGCCGCAGCGGGTATTGAACGTTTCGCCGAACACCGAATCTACTTTACCGGTAAGGGCGGCAAACACGGTGGACAGTTCCGTAACGCCGGGCAGAATCGGTGCAATGAACGCATAGGTCGGAATACCGGCTTTCTTTAATTTTTCCAGTGCGGCAAGACGGCGGGGAATTGACGGACAGTTCGGTTCAAAAACTTTGAGGGCTTCTTCGTCCGTCCATGCAATCGAAAAACCGACAGTTACGTCCGGCAACTTTTTCAGCAAATCAAGATCGCGGAGAACGAGATCGGATTTCGTTAAAATCGAAAGGCGAAACGGTCTTTCCAACGAGGGGGCAGCGGCGGCTAAACGTTGCAGAATGGAGCGGGTAATTTTATGTTTCTCTTCAAGCGGCTGATACGGATCAGTCACAGA
Source organism: Planctomycetaceae bacterium (assembly GCA_031256755.1). Taxonomy (GTDB): domain Bacteria; phylum Planctomycetota; class Planctomycetia; order Pirellulales; family Thermoguttaceae; genus WRKP01. The sequence continues at coordinate 7,881 of JAIRPZ010000120.1, read as the reverse complement.
ACCGACCAGAACGGTTGATCCCGCCTTGACCTTGCTGCGTAAATCAGCGGGCAGCAGTTCAGCGGCATTGACTTTGATGTCAACGTATGAACCCCATTCCGCGTCCCATTCGTGATCGGTGAACCGCCGGACACAGCGGGCATAACAATAGGGACAGCCGTATTCACAGCCGACATACGGATTGATGCAGGAGACGATACCCGGTATTTTGCAGTTCCCGATAATATGTATCGGCTTGATGGATCGGATGTGCGTTTTCATGGATTCTGTTTCTGCCGGAAAAAACGACGGAGATTATTTTTTCCTGTATTCATGGATTCCGAGCATACGCCCAATTCTGTCTGTCAATGTTTCGACATCAACCGGTTTCGATAAAAACTCATTGACACCGGCTTCGTGCAGTTCGGTAATTTTCCCCTTCCGCAGATTTTCGCCGATACAGATGATCGGTACCTTCGCCGTTGCGGTATTATTGCGGATATGGATGCAAATATCTTTGCCGCAGATTGCTTTACTGTTTAGACCGGGAAGGGCGGCATCGAGAACGACTAAATCAGGTTGGTATGAGCCGACCATCACGCCGGCATCGAAACCGTTAGTGGCTCCGCGGACAGCATAATGTCCGGTACTGTCAAGCATAGAAGCCAGTTTTTTAACAAAAACCGGTTCATGAATGGCAATGAGAATTTTTAGTTGTCCGAGTTCGAGAGCATCGGTCGGAATGCCTTCCTGCTGCATAAAGGCGATGAGTGAGTCGCGGGGAATCCGGCGCATTCGGCTCCGGGGAACGCGGAACCCATGCAGGATTCCGCTGTCGAAACAGCGGATGATCGTTTGCTGACTCACTTTGCAAATTTGAGCCGCTTCGCCGGTTGTATAAACGCTTTTGACTGCCATTATGTAAAAGTAAATTAAGGGAATGAAAACGGGCTTAACAGAAATGATGTGAACGCTTTTCATCAGATCTGCTGCGTACGGTTTATCGTTACTGTTTGCCGTTTCTTGCGGTTTCAGAAATCAATAGTGTCATTTTACACCAATCATTGCCGTTTGTCAAGGGCGGGTTGCCCCTTCTTCCCCCCGCCCGCAAAATTTGCTGCATAACGATTTCTGCGTACTTTCACAAAATCCCCGAACTTGCTAAACTCTCTATCCTTCGCTTATTCAGTGAGGATCGGGCGAAATCCGACATTCATGACTTTTTGCCATGGTTCGTAAATAACCCGCGTCGACGAACCGGAAAATTGAGGGCGATCCTTCCAACTGCCGCCGCGGGCAACCACTTTCCCCGCCGCTGCCGAGTCCGGTTCAGGATACGTCCACTCCCACACATTGCCGATCATATCATACAAGCCCCAGGGATTCGGTTCATACTGCTTCGCATAATCCACGACAAACCACTTGTCCGAAAAACGGTTGTCCCGAAGAGGATATATCTGTTTCAGATCATAGTCCCTGCGAATGTGAAGCGTTGCTCCGCGTTCCCATGTGGTGGCTGTTTTCTGTACTTCTGCGCCGGCAAGATTCGCATACTTTGAAAAGTCCGTATTACGGTCGCCGTACCAGAACGGCGTATCCGTACCGGCACGCGCTGCCCATTCCCATTCCGCTTCGGTCGGTAGTTTTGCCGTTACCGGAGCGTTCACATTTCCGGCTTTGGAATCCCGTAATTTTTCAGAAAGCCAGCGGCAAAACGCTTCCGCTTCCTGAAACGAAATCCTCGCCACGGGCTGGTCAGGATGATTCGCAATATAACCCGGCACAACGTGATCTTTGCCGTCTTCATGCAAGTACCGCGTATCATGTTCGGGATCGAACACTCCGTATTGACCGTTGGTAATTTCCGATTCGGCAATCCAGAACGGTTTTTCGATTTTGACAATCTTCCGTTTTTGTTCATCCGGCAAACCGTCCAGTTGTCCCATAATGTATTCGCCTGCCGGTATCCGAACAAACGTAATTTTTGTGTTATCGTTCAGCGACACTTTTTCCGAAAGCGGTGCGGCCGTGCGTCCATTAAGATCGTCACCGGGCTTCCACGCAGCCGAAGTGTCCGCCGGTAAACCCGTCTTTGCGGTCGGTGCCGGCGGACTGCCGATACTCACCGTCATTCTGAACGATTCCTCTGCCGAAGGACGCTGCATTCTGACAGCGGTTTCCGTATCAAACGGGAAAGACCGGAGCGTTAAATGGTCCTTTGCCGTAAACTTTTGAACAACTTCGTCCAATTGTTCCGGCGACAATTTCGGCGTTTCGATTTGCTGCCGCGATTTCAGTGCCGAGCGGTACTCTTCTTCGGGATTCGTGTCCAAGTTGGCGTACAATTTCGACAGTTCAAGGCGGCGTGTTTCGTAAGGCGGATTCGACCACTGTCCCCGATACGGAACGTTCAGGTCAATCCACGTGTAGAGGCGATCCCACGCTTCTTTATCCAGTTGCACGCCGTAATGTCCTTTTTGCAGCCGCTGGATCAATTCGCTGACCGATGCGTGATAATCGCCCGGCGGCAGAACCGCCATATCGGGTTCGGGTCCCGGTCGCCAAACATACGGATTCAGGGCGGCATAAGACGTATCCGTCTGCCATTTACCGGTATTACGGGCTTCAAATGAAATCATTTTCCGATCTTTTTGCGTTGCGTCGTTGTGACACGACACGCAATGCTTTTCCAGCATCGGCTGAATTTCCGCTTCGTAACCAAAGGAACGTGCCTGTCCGTACCATGGTTTGATTTCGCTCGGCGGACGTTTGGAGGCGGCAACGGCTTTGGTCGGAGTCACCTCATTCGGCAACTCGTGGCAACCGACACAGGACTGCTGCTCGCCCGGCATACAAACCGTCCATGACCGCATCAGTTGCACCGCCCGTCCGTCTGCATCAAGGGCTTGAATTGAAATCGGAGTGTTGGCGGGAACATTGAAACTTGCCGATCCGTCCTCTTCGACCGGAACGGTTCCGAGAATCCGTTTAATGTCCCAACTGGCATTTTGTCCGACTGATTCATGTCCGCCGCTCCGCCGGAAACCGAAGTGATAAGCGAATATCCGAAGCGATTTGACGGTTCCGCGGGGAACGCCTTTCAAACCTTCGCCATGATAAATATCGGTGATGAACATTGATCCGGTCATATTATCCGGCTCGGTGATGTCCGGTTTGACCGGCGGACGCGGACGGGGCATCAGCGGCGTTGCGAAAAAGAGGGAATGTTCCGGCATTTCAAGAATCTGCGTCAGATTGTCGAATCTGTCCGCAAGATAAAGCCCGAAAGTGGGCTTGTCATACCGTTTCATACTGACGAGGTAATAATTTTCGTGCAGCGGATAGGGATAGACGAACCGGTATGTTCCGATTCCGCCCTGATTATCGTAGATGTTGCCGACAACGTCTTTCCCGTAGCCGGGGATTTCCTGCACGCAGCCGGTTTCTTCTTTCGGAAAAACACGCGGAAAGACGTTGATATGATTTCCTTCGGGTCCCCACTCTTTCGAGGCCGGATCAAAACGGAAAGGATATTTGGAAGCATACTGCGGATTCAGCAGCATCAGCCGTCCGGTTTCCGGCATTCCGCCGTAGGCGACGTGGTGTCCGCTCAACACGCCGAGAACCATACTGGAATGACCGGGAATCTGCCGGGGATTCCGGTAGGCAGTCGGAAAAAGCGAACCGCTTCCCCACAAGGCACGCTGCTGCCGTCCGTCCGGCTGCATGGCAAAGAGCATCCGGCTTGTATAGTGCGGAATATCGGAGTATTCCCAGCGGAGATACATTACGCGCCCGTCACTCATCACCGTAGGATGCCAATCGCTGTCTTGTTCAAAAGTTAATTGCCGGATTTTCGGCTCGCCGCCGTCTTTGGCAAGATCAACGCGGTAGAGGTTGACCATCGGTCTGCCGCCGTTTTCGCAGGGCAATCCCTGCATACCGGCAGTCGAAGCAGTAATAAACGCCCCTTCTTCAGGAAGGTAGCAGGAATCAAACCAATCGACATCGTGGATGAACGGAGTCAGTTTTTTCAGGTTTTGCCCGTCAATGCCGACTTCATAAACCGCCCAGCGGAGTTCGTCTTTGCCGTTGTAATTGGCTTTTTCAATCGCAGAAAACATAATCCGTTGACCGTCAAAGTGAAGGTCGGGATCGCGGATCGGCGAACCGAAATCAAGATGGCGGTAAAACGGTGTCAACTTCGGCGCGGTGCGTAAATGACTTAAAACGGCCAATTCGTTATCGAAACCGTTTCGGGGCATGTTTTCGTTAGTATGCGAATTGAGACCGATGAAACCGAATCCCCGTTTTTTGTCCCGGCGGACAACCAGAATTTTGTCGAAATCAAGCAGCGGATTGGCGAGTGCGGCTTCACGGAGCAGGGCATCGAATTCTTTCCGGGCATCGGGATTTTTATCGGGTTCTTTGAGTTTTCCGGCGAGATCATTGACCCGCTGCAAGTATTCTTTTCCTTTCGGGTATTTATTGCCGAAATTCTGTATCAGGTCTTCGATCATCCGTTTGGCGGATTCCGGCGTGTTCACCGGGGTGCGTCCGTTGTCGAAAGCGAAAGCGGCGAACGGAACAAGACAAAACAGGAGAGAAATAAAAATACGCAGCATACTTTTTACCTCAATTAGAGAAACAAACATTGAAACTGTTCCTGATTGTATCACCGGGTGCATTGGATTACAATGGGCAGCCGGTGGAATTGCTGTCGGGCTGCGGCAGCCGGCAGTTATCGGGAGTGAGTAAAGTTTGCCGTTTGCGTGAGAAGTTCGGAGCCGGTTTTTGCGGGACAAACCTTTACGGAGCATTATGCTTAATTGTTACATTATCAATTTGGACAGAGCGACGGAACGATGGAACATGGTGACCGGTTCTGCCGGTTTGAAAGACCTGAACATTATCCGTGTTCCGGCAGTGGACGGCAGCACATTAACGCCTCCTTATCCGAATTTTTCTCCTTGGGGATTTTTTCTTTGTCATGGTCACCGGATCAATCCGAATCAAATCGCCTGTTATAACAGTCATCTGAAAGCTATGCGGATGTTTTTAGATTCCGGCGAGGAGTACGGTCTCATCGGTGAAGATGATATTGCCGGAACGGACGAGTTGCCTGATGTTTTGCAGAAGGTGCTGCGTTATGCGGAGGTGTGGGATTTAGTGCGTCTCGCCGGCTTCCGGCAAAAGGCGTATCTTCCGTTTGCGGATTTGGGAGGCGGGTATCAATTGGTTTCCGACTTGCGGTGCTGTACTTCGGCGGCATGTTATTTACTGAACCGGAAAGCCGCCGACATGTTTCTTCGGCATTACGGCACGATGCGTGTTTATTGGGACTTGGCAATGTTTTTTTCGCTGCCTTACGGGATTCGGGAGGTCACTGTTGCCCCTTTTCCGGTCAAACTGACGGAAAAGTCCAAAGATTCGCAAATCACCGGCAGTGATAAATTCCGGTATCCGCCGGGGTCGCTGCACCGGTTCTGTTTTTTGACGGTTTTGCCTTACCGGTTTGTAACCCGGAATCTGCGGCGGCTGCACCGTTACCGTTGGGCGTTGCAGCGTCGGTTCTTTCCGCCGCAAAAAGAAGAATAGGAAGAATAATCCGTTTTGTTCTTGTCCCATATTTGATAAAATGCCATAATATTATTATCACAAGGATATTCACGGAGAACATCAATGGCAAAATCCTATTCCATGGACTTGCGGGCGAGAGCCATGAACGATATTCACAGCGGACATTCCGAAAGAAAAACAGCCGAAAAGTTCGGCGTGTCCCGCCCAATGGATTCAACAACTCAAACGGCAGGAAAAACAAACCGGCTCTTTTGAAGCCAAGCCGCTTAAAGGCGTTGCCGTGTTTTGTATTTACCGCCTTACAATCCTGATTTTAATCCGATAGAGTTGAGTTTTTCGAAGGTGAAGGCAGTGCTTCGCAAACGCTGTATTCGTGATATGAATAAGTGATTACGGTTCGTTAAAAATGTGCCGAAGTTAATAACGCAGGATGATTGCTGCGGATCTGACAAACACTGCGGATACGGATCGTAACTTTGGGGGTAATGCGCTCGCATCCGCTATCTTATCCTCACCGCTGCGCTTTCGCCGTGGGCGGTGAGTCCCTCTTTTGCGGCAAGGATTTCAATGTCCGGCAAGTATCCTGCCAAACCGCCGCGGTCAAAATGCAGAATACTGTTCGCCCGAAGAAAATCATTGCACGTCAAGCCGCCGGCAAACCGCGCCGTACCGCTCGTCGGCAAAACATGCGACGGCCCCGCCGCATAATCGCCAACCGCCACCGGCGTGTAATTGCCCAGAAACATCGCTCCGGCACACGATATTTTATCCGCCAATTCCTCCGCATTTTCCGTAACAATATGAAGATGCTCCGGCGCAATTTCATCCGTCAACCGGCACGCCTCGTCCGCATCCCGAACCAAAATCACCGCACCGAAAGATTCCAGCGATTGCAATGCCAGACCGCCTCGCTCAATTTTGCAAACGTGTTCCTCCAGCGCACCAACCGCCGCATCAAGAACCGCCGCATCCCAGCCGATGAGAATACTTGCACCCGGCGAATGCTCGGCTTGCGCCAATAAATCGTAAGCAGTAAAAACCGGATTTGCCGAACCGTCAACAATAATAACCACTTCACTCGGACCGGCAATCGAATCAATATCCACTGTCCCGAACACTTTTTGTTTCGCTAATGCAACGAATAAATTACCGGGACCGACAATTTTATCCGCTTGCGGAATCGTTTCTGTGCCGTAGGCAAATGCCGCAACGCCCTGCGCACCCCCCATCCGATAAACTTCGGTGATGCCGAGTTCGCCGCAAACCGCCAGCATATCGGTATTGTATGCGCCGAAAGAAGTCGGCGGAGCCATCACCGCAATTTCTTTCACACCGGCCACTTGCGCGGGAACCGCCGTCATTAAAACAGTCGAAGGATACGCTGCCGCACCGCCGGGAACACAAATCCCGATACGGCGCAGCGGGCGGTAACGCTCTTCCAAATAACCGCCCGGTCTTTCGATTCGGACAGACCGGTGCAAAATCGCCCGTTGAAATTCCACGATATTTTTTCGGACATTTCGGACGGCAGTCAGAAATTCCGTGCCGGCATTTTTCACCGCCGCCTGCAAATCTTCGGGCGGGACACGGATTGTTTCGGGCGTGAGACGGACACCGTCAATTTTGGCGGAATAATGCAGTAAGGCGTTCATGCCGCCGGTTTCGACATCACTACAGATTTTTTCGGCAACTTGGCGGGGTGTAAGCGGTTCGCCGAAGAGTTCGATGGTGCGTTTTTTTCCGGCTTCGCTGACAACATCGCCGTTGGGACTCAATTTTGCACGCAGTTCACGGATTTGCCGGGCGGCATCACTGCTGCGGGAATCAATACGGAGAATTTTCATAGCCATGATAATAACATTTTGGAAACGGCTGTCAATTTTCTCGGACACTGCTTTCTGACACCGCGGAAACGTTTTTATCTTGACAACGGACTACAATCATACGGTATCAATACGGCGGCTCACTTTGCTGCCGCACCTGATAACCGATATGAAAGTTTATCAATATAATCAAGAAATGGTAGAAAACGCGAAAAGAGCCAAGTATTACCGCCGGACTCTGTTCAGTTTAATCTCTATTCTTCCTGCTTGGATAATTATATCAAAGTGGGCTGCAATACCGAATCTGTTTTTCCCGTATTTTGAATGATTGGCTGGTGTTCTCTGCTCTTCTTTTTGATTATTTGTGCTGCCGTATCGAACGGTTTACCGTACTTCACCGTGACGATAAAATTATCATTGATGATCATTTTATCCGTTTATCGGAACAAGACGGCATCTATAAAACATCAATTAGAATTAAAAACGCCCGTTATCATTA
>JAIRPZ010000096.1 GCA_031256755.1 Planctomycetaceae bacterium | reverse complement strand
GAAATTGGTGTCGGTGAAAACGCCGGCAGAAAAAAGGGGAACTGCGTTGAAAGACGGCAGTATTATTTTGATTTAGATGATGCGGTTTGGTTTCGGAATGTATTAAAGTTGCCGGGCTGTACGATGGCGATTCGGTGCGACAAGACAACTTCCTCGCCGGACGGTTCTGTTGAAACCGAAACACGGTATTATGTGTCGTCTCTTAACTCAAAACATGCTCAAAATCTGCGCTAAACCGGTACGATTTTTGCCTAAAAAGAACGGTATTTTTATGAATTCTCACGGAATTTACACGGTTTCCCGCTCTCATCGACGTGGACAATTATACCCCGTTTATGGACATTGCAACCCCCTACCGGACATAAAACACACACGGCTTCAGGTAAAAAAGATATGTCAAAAAGCGCAGAACTGCCCTAGTTTCTCTCTAGGGGGGACTCCGAATCGGCAAGCACATAACAACATCGATTTCTCCCTTTTGCGCTTTCGGTTCGGGGCGGCAGTTTCCTGATTTTCTGCTGGCAGAGCAAACGATTCAACGCGTCATAAAACGGCCGCTTTCCTTCGGCGGTACGAAAAAAGTTGTGGAACCGGCGAATTTCAAACGGGTAAAGCGGTCTATTGCCCCGTTTCTGCATACCATTAACAATAATGCGCTCACAATCGATTGGTGCCGCTTTCGGGGACTGGCTGGTTTTGGTCAAACTGCCGTCAACTTTGCAACTATGGGCTTTGTAGAGCGTTTCGTCATTGGACTTATAAGTACATTTTGGGCAACGGTACATCATGGGCGAATTCGGGGGGGTAAAATGAACAGTGATTGCCTTGCAAGGAAAAAGGGGCGCGGACAACATCACTAAACCGCCCCCCCTCGCGTGACGGCAGGGAGAGATAAAAACCCTGCCGCTAACAACTATCATACGAAACACTACGGTGCTTGCAGTCCGGCAAATGCGCCGTAATTCATATCAAGGTTCGGGGACGCTATGACGCGGCACCCGCAAATCCGAAGTCCCTGATTTGCGTCAACGGACATGAGAGCATTGGACTGTCCGAATTGCCCGAAAGCGGTCATCAGAGCGGTTTGCAACTGTCGCGGCATGACGATTAGCGTTTGCGGGTTCGGACGTGCCGAATCAACAACGGCGGCGATCTTCCGTGCAAAATTGAGCGGAGTGATATTTGCTGCGTCAATGTTCACAAGAGCGGAGAACCGGCGCGGATTTGCAAGCAACAGTCCTACGGCGGCGCGGATTTCACTCGCATAAACAAGCCGCTGACTCGTCAAAGTTGAACTGTCGATAAACGGCTGCCCGCCTGACAAGGGAATAATGTCGAACAGGCCTTGCCTACCCGAAAATTCACTGCAATACAGACCGGAACACTCCCCCTCTGCTGGGGAAACAACCGTAATCGCCGGATATTCCGTATCGACTTGCGGTGTGATCACATCGGCATAGCATTTTCCTTGTTTCAGACTTTCGTCAATCAGACGATCAAAAAATGTTCTCTCCAATGCATTCCCCATCTGTCGGATCAAAGCCGTTGCCTGTTCCTCAAAAATGCGTTCACGTCCGTGCAGATCGGCTAAATCGTGCGGGACGCGGACAATTGTCGCTAACCGGAACAGATCAACAGAATGGACGCTGATCTGCGCATCGGCATTAGGCGGTAAACTGTCAAAATCATTTTCATAATTGATCTTGCCGGTTGCCGAAACATCTCCGTTTATACCGACAATTTTTCGATATTTATGGTGAATTCCATGTGACGCTGCTTGCATGGGCAACTCGGCAATAAATGGGCTATCTTCGGTAAACGCATCTACAAGTTGTTTCTGCGCCCCTTGCGATCCTAATTCCACTGCGTGTCGTAAATAGGCTAACATAATAAAATCCTCGCTTTCTTTGTAAAAAATCACCTCATCAAACGGGCACGCTCGGCGGCGGTCAATGCTTGACCAAGCGATCTCCGATTATTCTCCGGTCGCGAACTGTTGCTGGTAGCCCCGCTGCCTGCCGAAACCGGCTGCCAATGGGGACGTTCCGCTTGCAAACCTTGCAGGAAAGAAACCGCGTCCATATCGGCATTTGCGGCGGATTTCACTTTGCCGTTGTCAAGCACACAATCGTCTGCATACCGCAACAGATCCGTTGTGATTACGTGTTCCGGTATCTTCAACTGCCTTGCGGCGGCTTGCAGTCCAGCAATCGTTTCTAACTTCGTTTGCTTGAGAATGGCTGCGTCCCGCTCTTTTTTCAGTGACTCGGTCAATTGAACTAATTCGTCAATCTTCGCCGCATAAATATCGGCGGTATTCTGTTCCTGTCCGGCTGTTCTATCAGTATCCTGTTCAATTTTCTGCTGTTTCGCCATATTTTGCGTCCTTACAAGTAAAATACATGGAGAACAGGTGATCAGTCCTGCTGGGGACATACCAAAAGAGTACATCCCGCCCGCGCCGTGAACACGGCTCCATGTTGTACGGTCAAAAAAAGGACATGCACCGCACCGCTTGCGGTGTTGCGGACATAACCCTTAACGTCCGCGTCCTTAACGTTACGATATTGTACCTCAATCTGCGGGCGGCGCAACATGTCAAAACCGATGAAAATCAGTCAAAGAGCGTTTTCCGCGCGGCTTGTTTCCGTTTCTTATCATTGATTCGATTAGTGACGTTGTGAAACCGCCGCTTGTGATCCGCCATATCAAAACCGTCCGGTACGTCCCCTGCGTTTTCTCTGTCCGGCCGCCCCCCGAATTCAATCACCAGCATCTCCAGCCGGAAACACCGCTGTTCCAATCGGTGAATGCGGTCATGCAGAGCGTCATTCTCCATTATCAAGCAAAACACATTATGGTCATTGTGAAATTCCTCCAACATTTGCCCATAAGCCGGCAGTACCGGTCTTTCATTCTGCACAAGTTTTTGCTGGTCTGTCATATAATTTCTCCTTTCTTTTTTTAGAAAATTCCCCCCGTGAAGTTCCTTTCATTTTTCCCCTCGACTGCCGGTTTCGGGATATTTTCGATGAACGAGTGCCAAAAATACGTAACGTTAGCTAATTTTGGCACTCGTTTTAGAAATTCCTGTATTTACCGCGTCAAACCCACTTTTGATTTTTGGCACTCGTTCCTATTTTTGGCACTCGTTATTCTGCACTTCGTTATCATCCGGCGGCAACCCCCAAAGGACGTATTTTCCATCGCTCGTCACGACAAGTTGCAATTCATCTTTAGCGCGCTGTAATGTCCGCTTGGCAATGTCCTCTTCAGCGGCTTTTTCGATCAGTTCGGATCGGTTCTGTTTCCCGTGACTCAACTCCCGCATGAGAAAGTCAATCGCGGCTTTCAATTTGTCATTCGTCCGTCCCCGTCCGCTGCCCCGTATTGCCTGCTGTTCGGCTTGAATCTGCCGTAGCGTGTAGTAATTCGCATTGTGCGGGATTTCGGTATCAAGAACCGAAACCCGGCCGTCCGGCTTTTCAATCGTGAAAGACACCGCTGTCGGATTGATTAGCGAATTTCCTTTGGCCGCTGCCAATATCCGGTTCTGATCGTTATCAGGATCAACAAACAGCCCCCATGAACACCGCATCACCGCCCCCAAAGCCTGCGTTCCGCTCACGTTGTTCAGAGCATCTGTGCCTAACCCTTTCCGGTAATGCTCTATCAGAATGAACGCTACATCTTCCTCGTTTGCAATGCGCTTGATCGGCATAAGCACCCGCCGGTTCTCGTGTTTGCTGTGCTCCCGAATGTCCCCGCAGTAATTGGAATACGGATCAACGACGACCATGCGGCATGGAACACCGGTCTCCCTTGCTGTCCGGCGGATCGCTGCCCGTATCGTCTCCGTATCCGTTAAATCACTGGATTTGAGCATCAAATCCGTTTTGCCGTTTTTCTCTTTGACGGCAATCGTTTTCGTGTGCAAGGTACGGACGCGATCACTGTTCACACCATTGGCTTGCAGTCGCCTCGCAAACTC
>JAIRPZ010000089.1 GCA_031256755.1 Planctomycetaceae bacterium | reverse complement strand
TTTTTAGCGGCGCAAGACCCGGCGTGGCAGGGACTTGACCGTTGCCGGGAACGGGACGAGTGCTGCGAAAAACTCCGAAAACTCGGCATTGTCCGGTCATAACGGCTTGTGCCGGTTTCATGCTGCCGGACATGTTCGAGGACACAAGGATTGACCGAAATCCGGCGGCTTTTTCGTGATTCCCCGCAAATCACAAACTCTGCATAATATCATACAAGGATTGTACAGGATTAAACAAGATTGTTTGTTTTTATTTCTATTTCTAATTATCAATTTTTCATTATCAATTATCAATTAAAAATACTGCCCGTCCGGCAAGGACTCTTGCATTTTTGATAACGTTCCGGTTATAATGATCCCTTCGCCTTTGTGCTTTTATCCTTTTTACGGCACGGCGGTTAAACAACTTGTATCATGGCAGCAGTTGCAGAAGATATTTATATCGGGGTTGATGTCGGCGGAACAAAAATTCAGGCATCGTGCATTACCGGATCGGGAACGGTTCTGGCAAGTTGCCGTACCGAAACGCCCCGAAATTGCAGTACCGAAGTGACACTCCAAACGATCGACGAAACAATCCGTTCTTTGCTCGCCGAGCAAAACCGGACTCCGTTTGAACTTGCCGGTATCGGTATTGCCGTTCCCGGCGTAGTGCAGCAAGAGACCGGACGCGTGATCGTTACACCGAACATGAACTTGTCCGATGTTGACCTTGGACAGCACATGAGACAGCGGTTTAACGGGCTTCCCGTTGCTGTCGGAAATGACTGCAACCTCGGTACGCTCGGCGAATGCTGGCTCGGCAGCGGACGCAACGCCGCTTCGTGTGTCGGTATCTTTATCGGCACCGGCATCGGCGCAGGCATTGTCATCAATAATACCGTATTAAGCGGAGCCGGTCAGACCGCCGGGGAAATCGGACACATTGTTATTCAGATTCCGTGCGGGGATTGGCGGCATTTTCTTAAACATAAAAAACATGACGGGAATCCTGCGGCGAAAAGTATGCCGCGCTGCGGCTGCGGAAATTACGGCTGTTTTGAATCGCTGGCAAGCCGGACAGCCATTGAGCGGGACATTCGGGAGACACTGGAAAGCGGCGAAAAATCCTGCCTGAAAATCAGCGGAAACGTCATCAAAAGCGGTTCCCTTGCCAAAGCATTGAAAGCGGAAGACAAAATTGTAACAACAATTATGCGTTATGCTTCGCAAGTGATCGGTTATGTCTGTCTGACTGTCCGGCATCTGCTTGATCCTGAAGTCATTGTTCTCGGCGGCGGAGTGATGGAGGCGTGCCAAAATTTTATGATGCCGGTCATTGAAGAGATCATGTCTAACGATCAACTTCCGGCGGCACCGGGTAAACGGCAGGTTTTGGTTTCTTCGCTGGGAGATAATGCGGTTGTATTGGGTGCCGTTGCGCTGGTACGCAGTGCTGCCGGAAACAATCCGCTGCAAAAAAAATCGGCAAAAGCCGTTCCGCGTTATCCGACATTGCGGATGATGGCGGAAAATGTGATCCATATTACCGACAAACCGTATTCAGGGGATTTCTATCTTCTGTCGAATGGTACGGTGGAGCCGCGTGAAAAGTTGCCGAAAAAAAATGAAGACGGTTTCCGTTTGAAAGACATTGAAAAAGCGTCGCAAGGGGGAATTGATATGCTGATTTTGATAACGCCGGGAGCCGGAGAAACGCTGCTGCCGGCGAAGTGCCGGGATTATTTGCACCGGCGGGGCATTGATTACCGGATATTACCGCTGGACGAGGGGGTGAAATTATACAATCAATCGCACAACCGCCGTGCTGCCGTTGTCCATTTTTAGAGCGTGCCGCTTTTTGCTTTTTTGCAGAAAATGTTCCCGCCGCCGCCCGATTCTGCGGAACGCCATAACTATCGGCAATCTCTAAAAACTTGCCGTGATTTTACCCATTTTTTGTAATAGGAATAATCGGAATTGCCGATATTGTCAGCCAGATATTGAATGGTTGTTTTGATGAAAGGGTTGTCATGCCGGCGAAAATCATTTGCTTCGGTGTTATTTTTGTCCTGTTTGCCGCTTCTTTGCCGGCGGCACCGCTTCGGATCGAAAACGTTGTCCGCATTAAAGGGCAGGAAACAACGGCGATTCGCGGCTACGGCATTGTCAGCGGATTGAATGCAACCGGTGATGATCCGAAATCCTACACCCCCGCTGCCAAAGCAATTCTCCGGCAGTTAAACCGATCCGGGATGTCCGGTTCCGACGAAAAAGGAATCAATACCGCCAAAAATAATGCTCTCGTCGAAGTGACCGTAACAATACCGGCATCCGGCGGACGTGACGGCGATCTGCTGGACTGCACAGTCGTTTCGGTCGGAAATGCCAAAAGTTTGGCGGGCGGCGTACTTTCGGCAACAATGCTGGCAACACCGCTGCCGCAAGACGAAACAACCGAACCGCGCGGAATGGCAAGCGGCAGAATTACAACGGAACAGCCCGCCTCGCCGAATGTCGGACGCATCATCGGCGGTTGCCGCCTGATCGGTGATTTTACCAATCCCTACATTCAGGACGGCATCGTCACCCTTGTCGTCAAAAAAGAATTTTCGTTTCCCCGCATGGCGAATCAAATTGCTTACGCCATCAATGAATATGTCGAATTGAAACCGTTTGCACCGGCAAAAGCGGTCAATTCGCATTATATTGCCGTAAAAATACCGGCAACGTATTATGCCGATCCGATGGAGTTTATTTCCGAAATGCTGGATATTCCGATTGCGGTTGTGCCGAAACCGGTACCGCGAGTGACCATCAACGAGCGGGTCGGCGTGATTGCGATTGACGAAGATGTCCAAGTGAGACCGACTCTGGTCACGCACCGGAATATCATTGCCGAGGTTCCGCCGGTCTTGCAGCCCGGCGAACAGGAACAGTTGCCGAGACAATTTGTCGATGTCGATTCCGATATGAAACTCCGGCAGTTAAACGGGGAAAATGTGCAGAACATGAAACTGAAAGCCCTACAGGCATCGCTTGATGCGGTTCGGGTAACGCCGCAAGATATGATTGAAATTATCAAAATCCTCAAAGCCCAGGGTGCCATTGTCGGCGAGGTTGTGTTTGTCGAATAGATCAGGAGATATTTTTATGGACATTCCCCGCCCTTCGCGCTGCTGTTCGGTGTCTCACCGGGAATTTTTGCCCGGCGAAACTTTTTTTTCGGTTTTAACGGAAGACGGCGGTCAGTTTTTCCGGCAGGATATTGCGGCGGAACACTGGCGGCAGCCCTCACAGCCGGTCTTCGGATGGTGGAAAACAGCGGCAAAACAGGCGGCTGCCGATCTTCCGTCCAAACAAACGTCCAACGAATTGCTTTTCCGGCATTTTGAGCAACTCGTGCGGCAACAGAACGAAGCCGATGCGGAAATGCTTTATGTTCTGACATTGTTATTGCTCCGCCGGAAATGGCTGCGTTATGAAAAAGAAACGGACGGCGGCGGGGGAAACAAACAGATCGAAGTTTATTCGCCGCAAACGAACTTGTCTTATCAGATACCGGCGGCAATGCCGAATCACGACCGCCTTGAATTCATTCAGCAGCAGTTAGAACAAATATCATGAAACAGTTCTTCCTGCTCCCTTCGGCAACAGGGCGGAAGATGATTCTGTATGTTTTTTTCGGCGGACAAATTGCTCTCTCTCTCCCCTCTTGCTGCACGTCGACTGCAAAGTCCTAAAACTCACAAATATTAGGCAATACAGGCAATTTAGGAAGGTGCTTTCACGACCTTTTACAGCAAAAAACGACTTTGCAGGGAACGTAATATCACAATTGCTGTCTTGATATTCATTTATAAATCTGTAAGATAAAGGGGCTATTTTGTGTTTTTTATTCCAACCGCATAACGGGACAATGATAAAACTTTTTACAATAGTTTGTACCGTATTATTCACTTTCGGCTACTTCGCAATGATTCATTCCGCAGAAAAGCAAACGTTGCTTAACAAAAAACAATTGTCGGTTGTTTCTATATCGGCTTATGCTGCTGCCGGTGCAATACCGGAATTGGAAAACGCCCTGAATACCGGCTTAAATGCCGGACTTACCGTTAACGAAATCAAACAGATTCTCGTTCAGTTGTATGCTTATGCCGGTTTTCCCCGCTCGCTGAATGCACTCAACTGTTTGATGTCCGTTCTCAAAGAACGGCAAGCCAAAGGTATTAAAGACGACCTCGGCAAAGAAGCGAATCCGCTGCCGAAAAATAAATCATTGCTTGAATTGGGTACCGAGGTGCAAACGAAAATTGTCGGCGCACCGGTCAAAGGCGAACTTTTTGACTTTGCACCTGACATTGACATTTATCTGAAAGAACATTTATTCGGGGCTGTTTTTGGTCGGGATAATCTTGATATTCAAACTAGAGAATTGGCAACGGTTGCTTTCTTGACGGCAATGGACGGCGTTGAACCGCAGCGGAAAACACATTGGAAAGTAGCACAGAATACCGGACTTACCGAACCGCAACTTGAAGAATTAACACGCATTGTTAAGTTGCAAAGAGCGTTGCCGCATCCAAATGGACAAATGTTATTTCGTATTGCAGAGATAGTTGTCTATCCTCAATATTTGAATGAATACATAAAGTTTGTTAAGGAAGTCGGTGACAAGTCGGTCAACACCGAATCAGGTGTTGTTTGCATTTATCCGATGCAGGTCAAACGGAATAAAAATCAAATCAGAATAATAGAGATTTATACGGATATGCAGGCATATAACCGGCACATTCAATCAGCACACTTCCAAAAATATAAACAGGAGACACTTCGTATGATAAAATCATTGGATTTAGTGGATACCGATGCCTTGAACCTGCAAACGATGAATCGGGTTTTCAGGAAAGTTCAGAATAACGAAACGGTTTATCCGAAAGGACAAATCGGTTCGTCAGATTGGTTTAATGGAACGGTGTATGTTCAGCCGCTTGTTAATCCGCCGGAAATTGAAAACTTGTATTCGATTGGGCAGGTTTCGTTTGAAGCGAAAGCCAGAACTCGCTGGCACACACATCCGGCAGGACAGATATTACTTTGTACTGACGGCAACGGTTGGTATCAGGAGAGGGGCAAAGCAGCCCGACCGCTTGCAAAGGGCGATACAGTAGTCATACCGAAAGATGTTGAACATTGGCACGGAGCGGCAAAAGATAACGGATTCATTCATATTGCAATAACGAACATCCGCAACGGCAGCGGTGTGACATGGCTTAAACCGGTAAGCGATGAAGAGTATCCTGAATAAAAATTGACCGGTCATATCTGTTGGCGGACAAGATACATATTGTATTGGATAGTATGCTACGTCCCCTGCAAAGTCGTTTTTTTTGGTATTTTCAGGAATTTATCAAACCCCCAGTGTTTCGAAGCGGATAAACGGAGTAGATTTCATGAACACGGAGGTTCACAATGACATCTCTCTCCACACTCGCAAACGTATTTACTCAACTGACCGGCAAGCGTCACAAACGCGGCATCCGATACCCGTTTCACGCCGTCTGTCCGCTCGTCTTTCTCGGTCTGCCCGCCGCTATCACCGAGACCGCATCATTGTGCCGCTGGGCGACCGTAAACTGGAATGTTCTGCTCCCGCCCCCGGCTTCAAACGCGAAACAATTCCGCACGAAACATAAATCAACCGCATTATCGCAACGATTTCTATTGATGAGTTCCGCAATGCCGCTGCCGATTTCATCGGGACAATCATTAAACAGAATCCCGCACAGCTGCTTGCGGCTGCCGTTGACGGAAAAACCGCCCGACAATCGTTCAATCAAGACGGTAAATGCTCAATGTTTTCATTCAGAACTTGAAAGTAGCGGTGTTTCAATGGAGCGTTACAGACGGCAAGACCAATGAGGCGAACTGTCTGAAAGAACACCTTGGCGAACTTTGCGGCAAGTATCCGGCACTCCGTATTTTGACGGGCGATGCCGTTTGGTTTCGGGATGTATTAAAGTTGCCGGGCTGCACGATGGCGATTCGGTGCGACAAGACAACTTCCTCGCCGGACGGTTCTGTTGAAACCGAAACACGGTATTATGTGTCGTCTCTTG
>JAIRPZ010000333.1 GCA_031256755.1 Planctomycetaceae bacterium | reverse complement strand
CAAGAAACATGGCAGCGTGTTGAAATTTCTGACAAGCCGTGTACAATGTCGGGCTAACAATTTTGTCCTGATATTACTCAATGCAATCGCTTCTGCCTTCCGACCCTTACAGAAAGTCCCGCGACCGGACTACGTTTTTCATCATGCTGGTGCTGGCGTTTCTCATGGTGGAAATGTGGATGAGACCGCAGAAACCGGCAAACATCGACAATCCCGTCGCTCAAGAAAAACAGGAACAGCCGAAACCGGTTCCGCCGAAAAACGCTGAAAATACAGAACAAACCAATACGCCCGCTGCCGAAACGAAAGCCGAACCGCAATGGCTCACGCTCGGCTCAATGAATCCCGACAGCCCGTACCGGATGCTGGTCACTCTCACCAATCAGGGCGCAGCCGTCAGCCGAATCGAATTAAATACGCCGCATTATCGGGATGTTCAGGAGGTCTCCGGTTATCTCGGTCAAATCGTTGCCGACCAAACACTCTGCGATAAAACCGGCGACGGAGTCATCGTTCAGGTGGCCGGTCACGGAACGCCTGCCGAAAAATTCGACCTTCGGGCAGGAGATAAAATCACACAAATCACTTTCAGAAACCGGAACACCGGCAAAGAAGAATCCGTCAACGTCAAAAAGTTTGATGACCTCCGCCATTCGCTGCTCGCAACAAAACCGGGCGATTCTGTCAAACTGGACATCATACGGGGCAATCACAAAATCGAAGCGTTGCAGGTTCAACTGGGACAATATCCGATGGATGTGATTCGTCCTGAATCGGCACCGAAAGATTATGAAGAGTACCGCCTGATGGGAGGGCTGCGCGGTTTCACGGACAAAACCGACCAACTCTCTTTCCTGACAACGTTGCAGCGGATTGACGGTTTTGAACTTGATTTGCCGGTCAATCAGCAAATTGACAATTCTTCTCAGCACGGAATGATTCCGCCTGACCCGACACTCGGCATCGAACTCGAAGACGTTGCCCTGCGAAGCGGCAACTGGGAAGTGATTAACGTAACAAAAAATACGGCTTCTTTCCGCAAGACCGTACCGAAATATCATATCGAAATCCGAAAAACATACCGATTGGCTGAACGGGAAGATGCTGCCGGCAACGCCGATAAAAAACATGCCGGAAAAAAGCACGGTGCCGGTTTTGAACTGCATCTTGACGTGGCGGTCAAAAATCTTGATGCGAAAGAACACACTCTCGCCTATCAACTGGACGGACCGACTTGCCTCCCGCTGGAAGGGGGCTGGTATGCCCGAAAACAAGGACCCGGCTGGGGTTCTTACGGCATCCGCGACCTTGCGGTTCGGATGCCCGGCAGTCCGGGACGCATTATTTCCAACAATGAAATCAACATTGACAAACTCGCCAATCCCTGGATTGATATTACGCCGGATTATATCGGTGCGGATTCCCTCTTTTTTCAATGCACTCTCAAACCGGAAAAGAAGGCGGACGAAGAAACATGGCACCGCAAAATATTTCCGATTCGCGTCGGCACTAAAAACACCGATTGGTCAATGCTGACCGACATTTCGTTCCGGTTATGGAGCAAAGAAAAAACATTGCAGCCGAATGAAGAAATTGTCCACAGTTATTCTGTTTTTGCCGGTCCCAAAGATACGGCGGTTTTAGCGGAATACGGCTTGGGTGAAACGATTTCCTACGGATGGTTTTGGTTTGCCGCACAACCGCTGCTGGGCGTGCTGCATTTCTTTCATCATCTCGGTTTAAGTTATGCAATGGCGATTATTGCGCTAACGGTTTGTGTCCGTTTGCTGCTCTTCCCGCTTTCCATCAAACAAGCGGCTGGGGCGGCAAAAATGGCGGAGATTCAGCCGGAACTCAAAGCCCTTGCCGAAAAATATAAAGACGATATGCAGGCGCGCTCGAAGGCGCAGAGTGCCTTGTTCAAAAAGCACAACTATAATCCTCTTTCCGGCTGTCTGCCGATTTTTATTCAACTGCCGATATTTATCGGTTTGTATAAAGCGTTGTCGATTGATGCGGGCTTATACGGAACGCCTCTTTTTTCACCGGCATTCCGCTGGTGCAGCGACCTTTCGGCACCGGACATGCTTTTTGACTGGAGCCGCTGGTGGAATGCGGCGGGCTGGACAAGTTTCAATATGGGGCAGGGAATGTTGACGCTCGGACCGTATTTCAATTTGCTGCCGATGCTGACGATTGCCCTGTTTTTAATTCAGCAGGCGGTGATGATGCCGCCGCCGACAGACGAGCAAAGCCGGATGCAGCGGAAAATGATGCAATGGATGATGGTCTTTATGGGTTTGCTCTTTTTCAAAGTGCCGAGCGGTTTATGCTTATACTTTATTGTTTCAACGGTTTGGGGACTTTTGGAGCGGCGTTTTATTCCCAAGCACAAACCGCTTGTATCGGAAACGGTCTATGACATTGCGCCGGAAACGAAAAAAACGGCAATGCCGCTTCCGAAACGTGCGGGCAAAAATACGCCGAAACCGGAGTCCAAACCGGAAGGGGCGTTCCGCAAGTGGTGGCGTGAACTTTTGGACAAAGCCGCCGAACAGCAGAAACTAGGCAACCCGAAGAAACCGGAGAAAAAAGAAAAGAAAAAGAAACGGTGATGAACTTCCGAACAGAGCCTTTTTCGGATAAAATAAGGAAAGAAAGATTGTTTTTATGAGCAGAACAAAAGAAGAACCCTTGACAGAAACGGCCGATACTGCCATCACAGAGCATGTTGTCCGCTCTTTGACCGGATATTGGGAGCGGCGGCAAGCCGACAGGGAGCAGAAACGCGCCGAATTTGCCGAAACACAAGCACAGCGGAATGCTGTATGGGTCAAAATGCAGGACGATTTGGAAAAAATGCAAGCCGAGCGGGATGCTATGCTGGCGGCAAAACTTGCGAAATCCGAAAAAACAAAATCAAATCGGACTG
The DNA here is from genome assembly GCA_031256755.1 of Planctomycetaceae bacterium. Lineage (GTDB taxonomy): Bacteria > Planctomycetota > Planctomycetia > Pirellulales > Thermoguttaceae > WRKP01. Next base: position 7,386 of record JAIRPZ010000333.1, on the reverse strand, counting down.
CCTGTGAACGGAAAAGAATACGGAGAAAACTGAACAATTTAAGACAAATTCAGGAAAAATATGCCAAAAACTTTTTTCGTCAGGCAGTGTCGCTCTCCAATTCATTTTGCGGCATTGAATACAATGCCATCACCAGGTACGGACTGATCAGCAATTATAATATTGATGTTGAAGAATCCTTCGATATGATCTTGCACAACAACGAGGGAACGTTTATATTGATTGAGATTGAGTATGAATTTCATCTGCACGATCTGAAAACATTTGTGAAAAGGAAGGCGGACAATTTCCGCAAATTATTTCCGTATCACGCAGACGGGACGATTTACCTTGCCATTGCCGGTTTTTGGTTTGAAGACAGTGTTACAGAAGAGGCGAAAGCCCTCGGTATTGCTGTCGTCCAAGCGGACGGAGAAAACATCAACATTGACGGCAGAAATCTCAAAACATTTTAGCAGGATGAATGATAATGCTTCCGATTGTTAAAAACAAATCGCTTATACCGGAAATTGCCGAAAAGATTGCCGCTTCGTATAAAGAGATCGATACGGCGCATCACATTGATCATTGTCCGCTGCCCCGCTATCCGGTACTGGTCGAAGTGATCGAGGACTTGCGGGAGATTCTCTATCCCGGCTACCGGAACCGGGATCGGCTGCACTCCGGCAACGTCATTTATTACGTCGGCAGCATCGTTGACCGGCTGTATGATCGCTTGGAGGTTCTCTGTGAACGTGCGATTTGCCATGGACAAAACAGCCGGACACCATGCACGCCGGAAATACAAGCGTCAATCGGACAAACGGCACAGCAGAAGACCATTGCTTTTTTGCAGCAAATACCGGACATCCGGCATATGCTGGCAAAAGATGTGAAAGCCGCTTATGCCGGCGATCCCGCCTGCAAGTCGCTGGACGAAGTGATTTTTTGCTATCCCGGCTTGGAAGCAATAACCGTTTATCGTCTTGCACACGCTTTGCATCAGTTGCAGATTCCGCTGCTGCCGCGGATGATGACGGAATGGGCGCACAGCAAAACCGGCATTGATATTCATCCCGGCGCACAGATCGGCAAATATTTTTTCATCGATCACGGCACCGGCATTGTGATCGGTGAAACAACGGTCATCGGCAACTGGGTCAAACTTTATCAGGGAGTAACACTGGGTGCAGCAAGTTTTCCGAAGGACGAGACCGGCGAATTGATCCGCAATACGAAGCGGCATCCGACCATTGAAGACGGCGTGGTGATCTATGCGAATGCCACAATTCTCGGCGGCAAGACGGTCATCGGCAAGAATTCCGTCATTGGTTCGAGTGTTTGGTTAACGTCTTCGGTACCGGAGGGAACAACGGTTATGATTGAAAAACCGGGCTTGCGTATCCGCAACCCCGCCACCGAACTATTCGACTGGCGGATTTAAGGGCAACGGACTTCGCCCGCCGGCACCGCAGGCGTTTCCCCTTGACGCTGCCGCTTTCGCTGTGATAAAATGAACGTTATTCATGTTTTTTAACCGCTGCCGTTTTATGCCGCGACTATTTTTTGCCGTATGCCTGACGTTTTTTCTCGTCCCCCTTGCCCTTTGTCCGGCAAAAGACAAAACCGGACAAACCGCAAAAAACGCCGGCTGGAAACCGCTGTTTGACGGAAAAACGCTGAAAAACTGGACTGTACCGGCTTACGGCGGCGAAGGAAAAATCACCGTCAAAGACCGCATCGTCATCATCGGAAACGGAGAAACAATGAGCGGTATCCGGTACGAAAAAGAATTCCCGAAAATCAATTACGAAATCCGGTACGAAGCACAAAGAACAAAAGGAAGCGATTTCTTCGCCGCCTGCACGTTTCCGGTCAAAAAAGAATTCTGCACCTTTATCAACGGCGGCTGGGGCGGATCGCTGACCGGCTTAAGCAGCGTGGATCATTTGGACGCTTCCGAAAATATTACAGCAACCTCTTTCGAATACAAAGACGGCGTTTGGTACCGCTTTCGGATTTCTGTAACAGAAACGCATATCCGCGTTTGGATTACCCCGCCGAATACCGATTCCGATAAAAAAGAAAAACCGAAAGCAGAACCGAAGGAAGAATTGGTCATTGAACTCGAAACGAAAGATCGGGAACTCTCCGTGCGTTCCGAAATGTCATCGTATCAGCCGCTCGGTTTCTGCACATGGTCTTCCGAAGGACAAATCCGCAATGCCGAATACCGGATATTAGAAAAAAAATGAAGATATTGGCATTGGAAACAACGGAAAAGTCCGGCAGCGTTGCCGTTCTTGACGGAAAGCGGATTTTAGGAAAAACAGAACTGCCGAAAAACCGGCGCAGTTCACAAACGCTGCATCCGGCAATGTTGACGCTGTTGCAGCAAACAAATGTCCGTCCGGCAGAAATCGGACTTGTTGCCGCGGTCGCCGGTCCCGGTTCGTTCACCGGACTGCGGGTCGGAATCACAACAGCAAAAATCTTTGCGTATGCGGTCAATGCCGAAATCGCCGCATTCGACACATTCCACGTGACGGCTGCCGGTACCGAACACAACGGTATTCTTTCTATCGGAGTCGATGCCCAGCGGGGCGAAGTCGCTGCCGGTCTCTTCCGCCGGACAACAGAAGGCGGTATCGACACCATCGCCGAACCGGTGCTGATGCCCTTTGACGATTGGCAAAAACATACGGAACGCTATGAAAACCTGATGTTTACCGGACCGGCACTGGAACGCTGGCGGCAGCGGTTTACCATTAAAGCTGTGTTTGCCGCAGAAAAGGACTGGTTTCCAAAAGCGGAAATTGCCGGTCAATTAGCGGCAGATCGGCATGCCGCCGGAAATACACAGAACTTTTGGACACTCCTGCCGATTTATTCCCGATTGAGTGCCGCTGAGGAAAAACGGAACGCTCCGGTTGCCCCGAACTCTACGCAGCCGGCGATGGAACAATGACTTCGCTGCCAGCGGCATTGCCGGTATTTTCATTGACTTTGCAGTCCGGCATTGCCTTTTTGAATTTCTCAATGCCGGCAGACGTTACATTTGTATTTGTTACAGAAATTTCTTTCAGCGTTTTGAGCGATGTTAACCGATTCAAACCGGCATCGGTCAGTTTCGTCCGTCCGAAGTGAATCCATGCAAGTTTTTCAAGCGGAAGAATTGCCGGAACCGCCGCATCGGTCAGATCGCACTTATCAATGTTAAGCCAAACAAGTGTTTTGACCGATTGGAAATTTTTTAATACCGCAAGTCCGCTGTCGGTAATTTTTGTCGTGTAAAGGTTCAGACGTTTCAGGTTTTTGAGAGGTTTCAACTCCGCAAGCCCGCTGTCGCCGAATTCGGTTTGACTCACGTCAATATCTTCCAGCGTCGGGATTTCTGCCAGTGTTTTTGCGGCAGCATCGGTAATTTTCGTTTTGGCAAGACGGATTTTGCGGAGTTTGGTCAATGTCTTAAGAGCAGCAATTCCCGCATCGGTAATTTTCGTTTCAGAAAGTGTTAACTCCGCAAGATTCGGATACGCAGCGGTAATTTTTTTCAAACCGGCATCATCGGTTTCGGTTTTGTCCAATTTCAGGACGCGGGTTCCCGCCGAATCCGCACCAATAACATGGATTGAACCAACGGAAAAGAATGTCAACAACAATGCGGAACAGAATACGATATGTCGGATCATCGGGAAAAACAGGAAAAAATGACGGAACAAGACAGACCGTCATTTTCGCTTATTTCCGGTAATTGTCAAGAGCGGGAAAGCCCCTCGTTGAAAAACTTGCCGGCGGCGTGAAACCAGCCCCCCATTCCCCGTTTCGGATTTTGCCTGCCGAAGGTACGATGATCACTGCGGAATAGTTCCGATTTTTTGCAAGTCCGGCGGCGCAAATATATTCATACAGCCGTAAATTTCAAGCGGCACTGCCTCATCTCCTAATTCGGAATCTGCCTCTTGTCCGCGGGAACCCGCTGAACTGCCTGCCGGCTGCCGAACGTTGGTACCCGCTCTGCCGCGGGGGCTGTCGCTGCCGCCGCCGGCTCCCGCCGCTGAAAAATCAAACGTCTTCCCGTATTCACCGATATTCACCCACAATACGTCAATCGGCATAGAACAATTCGCACATTCCGCAAGCAACGCCGGTATTCGGTTCCGATCGACCATAAATTTAAGATACACCGGCATCCGGCGGTACGGAGATTTTGAGAGTTCCTGCGCCAAATTGGCAGATATCAGCGGCAGCCCCTTTCCGTCAACATAGCGTCCGCTCAATGCTTCGTCCATTTTGCCTTCTGCGGGGTTTCCGGCAGCCCCGCCTCTGCCTGCCGCGGCGGAAGAACGTGCCGGTACAGCGGACGAACCTGTCCCGACGGCACTGCCGCCGATCATACGGTTTGACTGTGATTCCAATTTTTGAGCCGCCGATTTGCCGATAAGAATATCGTCAATCTGCTTAACAACCGCATTTTTCGGTTCCGTTGCTGCGGCATTGGATTTGGCAACAACCGACAACAGAGCTTTATAAACCCATATTTCTTCCTGCGTCAGCCATACTTCATAGGACTCCGGTCTGCCGGATTTCCAATCCGCGGTTAAAGGCAGCCGCGGAGAACTCCAAAACACTTTTCCTTTTTGGATTGTTTCCGATGTTTCGGGCGTGTTTCTGCCGCCGGTGCCGGGTCTGCTTGTCCCCGTCGGCGGTCTGCCGGTAATACTGCCGCTAGGGCGGGATGCAACGGAACCCGGTCGGCGTGAGCCGCCGCCGTACCCCGAGCTTATACCGCCGCCGGAACTGCCGAAATCAATCGTCAATTTTTCCTCATCCGGCGTTTCCTTGCCGTCCGGCGTTTTTGTATAAGTCCGGCAGCAGTCAATCCCGGACTCATCCAGAAAAAGATTGTTAAGATAGGTGTAGTCCGCATCGCCCCGCACCGCATCAAAATAATGCTGGCGGAGACCAATATTCAACTCCGACAGAAAATCCTGCTTTTCAACTTCGGCGGCTTGGTTCGAATTCAGCCCGTCCCATTTGTTTTCCCGCTGTCTTTCGGCAAGAGTTTTCCAAGCCGTAAATATCTTTTCGTTTTCGGTCTCCTGCACTTTCTGAATATCTTCGGCAGTTTTATCATTCGGATGAACCGGCGGATTGCCTTTTGTTTCATTCAGCACTTTTTTCGCTGCCGCCATTCCGCTTTCCAACTGTTTTTTCCGGGCTTCAAAGTCCTTCGCCACCGTACCGGACATTATCCAGCCCGAAAAAACGGCAAGAACAATTCCTATCGGAACAACCGCCCAAAAAATGTATTTTTTGACCAGTTCCATATTGAATTCAATTTTCTTTGCCATTGCCGATAGTGATAGTGATGTTGAAAAAGAACCGCCGGAGACGCAACGGTACCTATCGTAAACCGCTGCGGAGTATTTGTCAATCCCCGCTTCCGCCTGCCCCCCTTGCTGACGGAAAGTCGGAAACACTCTATAATTCATCAGTATAATTCACCGGAATTTTCCGTTTTCGTGTTTTCATTTTTAACTCTCTGCGGTTATGCGTTTTCCTCTTTCGTTAACGATCAGCATGGCATCTTATATGCTGCGTCAAAAAACCGGCGGCATCAAAAAGTTTCCGCTTGTGCTGATGCTCGAACCTTTGCACGCCTGCAATCTCCGGTGCAGCGGTTGCGGACGCATTCGGGAATATGCCGAAACCATGCACCGGCAACTTTCCGTTGAAGATTGTCTCGCTTCGGTGGACGAATGCGGTGCGCCTGTCGTCAGCATTTGCGGCGGCGAACCGCTGATCTACAACGGTCTTCCCGAACTCGTTGATAAAACGTTACAAAAAGGAAAACATATCTATCTTTGCACTAACGGGACACTGCTCGAAGAAAAACTCGGCGAATTTATTGATCTTGCCCGGCGGAACCGGCGGACAAAAAGCCGTTTGTACTGGAACATTCATCTTGACGGAACCGCTGCCGTTCACGATGCCGTTACTGAAAAGCCCGGTACATTCGCCAAAGCCCTCGCCGGTATTGCCGCCGTGAAAAAAGCCGGCTTTTACGCTTACACCAACACGACACTCTATAAAACGTCAAACATTGCGGATTTGACCGTTCTTGCTGAAGAACTCCGCCGCATAAAAATTGACGGCATGATGATCGCGCCCGGATACGGTTATGATTCTGTACAAAAAAGCGATCCGTTCTTTCTGAATCGGCAGGAAATCTATGACATATTCAAAGAAATACGGGAAAAAATGAAACCATACCGCATTACGGCAACACCGGTGTATCTTGATTTTTTGTGCGGCACACGCCATTTGCCCTGTGCGGCGTGGGCAAATCCGACACGGAATATTTCGGGCTGGAAAAGTCCCTGCTATTTAATCACTGATAAACATTACGAGACGTATCACGAATTCTTGCGGCAGACCGATTGGACAAAAATCGGTTTCGGCAGCGATCCCCGATGTACGGACTGTATGATGCACTGCGGCTATGAACCGGCAGCGGTTTTGTTCGGCAACACGTTTCGGGATTTACTCCGTACCGCTTGCTGGCAATTACGTTAAGTCCTTGCCGGACGGGCAGTATTTTTAATTGATAATTGAAAATGGATAATTGATAATTAGAAATAGAGCGGGAGTATACTCACCGGTAACTTTTCCCGCTCTCAATTCTTCATTAAAATATGCCTTCGTGTATTTCCAACAGAGTTAAAGTAAACGTCTGCCGTGTCCTACCGCAGACGTTTAATTTCTTCCGCCGAAAGACCGGTTGCCTCGGCAATCATCGCGGTAGAAACACCCATCATTTTCAATTTCACCGCCGTTTCCGCTCTCCCTCTGGCTTCGCCTTCAGCGAGTCCTTCCGTTTTTCCCTCGCGGAAGGCATCCACCTTTTGGGACGCAACATCGTGCAAATACTGTTCCCGCGCGTCATCTATCGCACGCAAACGCACATCCGCATTAAACTGCTGATACGCCTTATAAGCACTTGTTAATACCGCATCTCCCTTCAATAATGTTTTCATTTCCCCCTCGCTTTTCTTGTCCGCCTCGTAAAAAAATTGTACCCAACGCCGCAATGCCGGTTTCATCTTCGCCAACCCGCCAAACTTTTCCGGCACCGCCTCCAACGTGTGAATCGGAAAGGCTACCGCACAAACACGGTAACGTCAAGGGAAAGAAAAGACGGCAGATTGCCGAAGCAGATTGCAGACATCAGACGGCAGACCGCAGCAAGAAAAGATTTTAACAGGATTTACAGGATTATGCAGGATTAAACAGGATTGTTTTGAGGCGGGCTTTTTCCTATCCTGTCAATCCTGAAAATCCTGTAAATCCTGTTAAAATCTTTTCTGCTGCTTTCTGCAAACTGCCGTCTGCCATCTGCAATCT
>JAIRPZ010000147.1 GCA_031256755.1 Planctomycetaceae bacterium | reverse complement strand
CCTGCGCCGCATCGGCAAAATGGAAAAATCTTTTTCTAACCGGTCTTTTCGGTTGGTGGGGATTTCCTTGGGGACTGTTTATAACACCGCTCTACATTGGGAAAAACTTATACGGTCTGATGTTTCCAACGCCGTCTGAACAACCGTCGGCAGAACTTCGCGAACATGTCCGAACCAACTTAATGGCTCACGTTTTGGAACAACAGCAAGCAGAACCGTCAAATCAAAATGAGTAAATATCCGCAGAAAATAAACAACGCATCACGTCTGAAATACAAGCGGTTGAGACAAATCCTCCGCCGTATTCTTGCCGCTGCAAAGACGAAAAATATTTGCCAATAAGCGCAAACCAAAGTGGTGAATGGATTTGTCTTCGGCGTTCATTTTGTCTTATAGGTTCTGCTTTCCGCTAAACCGGTTTTGATTTGCTGCCGGATTTCGTGAAGGGTTTGTTCGTGATGCGACATTCGTGCGAACTTGTGTTCGTTCATCAATTTACCCCAAACATTCGATTTGGGCATAAACCTGCTGTTCGGTGAACCCTTCAAGGTCAATGCTTTTCGAAGGACACGTTGCCACACAAACACCGCACCCCATACACAAACCCGGATTCACCCGCGCCGTTGTTTTCACCAAATTGCCGCCGCGGTCGCGAATCTCCGCCTTTTCTATCGCATGATACGGACACGCCTTGCCGCAGGCAAAGCACGCAACACACCGCTGTTCATCCACTTTCGCAATTTCCGGGTCGCGGGTTAAAACCGGCTGACTGAACATAATCAGCACCTTCGCCGCCGCCGCCGATGCCTGCGCCACCGCTTCTGGAATATCCTTCGGTGCCTGACACGCCCCGCATAAAAAGACACCCGCCGAATTCGTTTCCACCGGACGCAACTTCGGATGACTTTCCGTCAAAAATCCGTATTCGTCATAACCAACCCCCAATTTTTGTGCGAGATGTTCCGACCCCGCAGTCGGACACATTGCCGCCGCCAAGACCACCATATCCGCTTCCACCGTAACCGGTTTGCCCGCCAGTGTGTCCGCCCCCCGCACAATCAGTTTGCCGTCTTCTTCCGTAATCTTGGAAACCCGCCCCCGATGATAAACCGCTCCGTCCTGTTCAATCGCCCGCCGGACAAATTCATCATATTTTTTCCCGCCGCTGCGGATGTCCATATAGAAAACGTGCGCCTCGCCATGATGCACTTTATGTTTGTACAGCATCGTGTGTTTTGCTGTGTACATGCAGCATATTTTGGAACAATAATTGATTCCCTTCGCATTGTCGCGGGAACCGACGCATTTGATAAAAACGACTTTCTCCGGTATTTTGCCGTCTGACGGACGTTTCGGTTCGCCGTTGGTCGGTCCCGATGCCGAGACAAGACGTTCAAATTGCAGCGCATCAATCACGTCGGGATATTTTCCGTAACCGTATTCGCCGTATCCCTGAATGTTCCGGTGTCCTGTTGCCTGTTCATCGGCGGCATGATTGCGGCTGATGGAATACAACTGATAACCGGTAGAAACGACGATGGCACCGACTTCTTCCGTGACAACTTCATCCCGGTCATCGTATTTAATGGCACCGCAGAGACATTTCTTTTCGCAGATGCCGCACTTGCCCGTTTTTAATTTCGTGCAGTGTTCGGCATCAATCACCGGTTTTGCCGGTACGGCTTGCGGAAACGGAATATACACGGCAGTCCGGTTGCCGAGACCGAAATCAAAAGTGTTGGGAATCTTTTTTTGCGGGCAGGCATTCCAGCAGGCACCGCAGCCGGTGCATTTTGCGATGTCAACATACCGGGCTTTTTTGCGGACGCGGACTTTGAAATTGCCGACATAACCTTCGACCGATTCGACTTCGGAATAGGTCAGCAGTTTGATATTCGGATGCTGACCGGCATCGACCATCCGCGGCGTGAGAATACACTGTGAACAATCCAGTGTGGGAAACGTTTCGGACAGTCCTGCCATTTTGCCGCCGATAGACGGTTCTTTTTCAACGAGAACCACTTCATAACCGGCAGAGGCAATGTCCAGAGCCGCCTGAATACCGGCAACGCCGCCGCCGATGACCATTGCCCTTTTTGTAACGGGAACTTCAATCATTTTCAGGGCGTGATTATGTTTAACTTTTTCGACAGCCATGCGGATAATATCAATCGCCTTGGCGGTGGCCTGCTCTTTATCAGGATGCACCCATGAACAGTGTTCGCGGATATTCGCTTGTTCCACGAGAAAGGGATTGAGACCGGCGAGTTCGCATGCTTTTCGGAACGTTTTGAGGTGCATGTGGGGGGAACAAGCGGCAACGACAACGGCATCAATACCGGTTTCCTGAATCTGTTTGCGAATCAGTTGCTGCCCCGGGTCACTGCACATATATTTATATGTGAGGGAGCAATGAACGCCGGGAATCTTCGCGGCTTCTTCGGAGACCTTCTGACAATCCACGGTTCGGGCGATATTTTCGCCGCACCAGCAAGTAAAAACGCCGATTTTCATAGCGGACAAAACATAGAAAACATAAAGGGAATTTCATTATAACAGAAAAAAGGGCATCGGGAGACAGCCCGCACCGGTGCCGCACGCTGCGGCAA
>JAIRPZ010000141.1 GCA_031256755.1 Planctomycetaceae bacterium | reverse complement strand
CTTTCTGAATGTCTTGCCCTGTGAGCCGCGTTTTCGGTAACACAAGTCCTGCGGGCAGAATTCTTAAGTATTGTCCCCTGCGGCTGCCGATACGTAGAACAAGGGAGCGTTTATGAGAAATTTACCGGCGTTCATCATATTTTTGCTGCTGGAAGGGATGTCCGCAGCACAGCGTCCCGACGCTCTTTATCCCGGTTTCCCCGGCGAACCAATCAAAGGCTATTATCAGCCCGTCATGATCAATGCCCCCGAAGGAATACGTATTGCCGGAACCGCTGCCGGCAGATTCACCGAAAGAATTGCCGCTCCTTATCAAGCCGGATTCCTCATCGGACCCGATTACCGTCTGCGAATCACCGACATCCCTTTTCACGCCGGAAAAGAAATTTATCCGACTTTAACACTGCTCGCCCGAACTTATCCGCCGCCGGGGAAAGAACTCGATTTTCCGGTCATGATCAACATCACACAGGAAGACCTCGAATTAGCCCTCGAAGGACGCTATATCATGCGGGTCATTTATCTTGAAGACCCGACAAAAGCATTGCCGGTTCCGACACAAGGGAATGAGCAAATATCCTTCGACACCACAGATACGGACCCGATAGCAATAGCGGCGACACGGGGAACACCGATAGCCCTGCTCCGGCTGGGAGGACGCGTTCCGGTTTTGCATCAGACAAACTCCCGGCAGGAAGTTCTTGATCCGGCATTTTGCTTCGGTTCGCCCCCTTGGGTGTTAAACCGAACCATTCCGCCGGAATTCCGCACGCCCGTTCCGCCAACCGTCAAAAAAACGAATTCGGAAACAATTACCGTCGATGCGTCCCTGAAATCAGCAGGGCAATCCGTGCTGGACGAGGTAAAACGTCCGGCTTTGCCGAACACTTGGCAACCCGGAAACGGTACAGCGGCAGACAGCCGGTATTCGTCCGAATATCTTGCCGACGGCGGCGATGCCGGTATGCCCGTTGCGGTGAATGCCGATTGGTCTGTCCGGCATTTTTATTCCGAAGATACTGTTGCCCATTACGATACGCTGGACGGAAAAACAGCAGTGTCACCGTCAAACCGGATTCGTTTGTACGCCCCCCGATTCGGTGCCGTCCGCAAAATCGAAGGATTACGGCAGGAAGGGCAGATTACCGGTATCATTCAGACCAACGGCAGGCAAATCGCCGATCACAGCCGCAGCAAAATGCAAATCAGTTTGGCGGCTCACGAAGCCGCCGCACGGCTTGCACGCAATCAGGATCAACTGAACAGCATAGGGGAAAACCGGCGGCCCGGCGGAATGGAAACGGCGGCAGCGTTGAGCGGATATAACAATTTTGAAGGAGTGGATGCGGAAAGTATGATTCTGCGGCAGCGTACATTCGGTCTGGGTGGACACGATCGTCTGAAAATTGAGCGGGCAGCGGTCTGCGGCAGGGCTTGGATGGGAATCGGGGCGGTACGAGTCCAGTTCAACGCTTCACCGCCGGTGGCGGCAAGCAATATCGAAGGTGCAGCGGCGTATTTCCAGATAGACGATCAATTGTTAAAAATTCCGAATGTCTCCCGATTGCGGCTTATCAAAATTGCGTCAAAGGACTCGGCACTGCCGGGCGAGAACGTGGATTTTACAATCCGGTTTGATAATACCGGCAACGCATTAATCGGAAACGTCACAATATTAGACAGTTTGACCGGGCGGCTGGAATTCGTACCGGGATCGGCTATGTGTTCGTTAAAGTCCGGTTTTATTGCAGAAACGAATGAGAGCGGTTCACTTGCGTTGCGGTTTGAAATCACCGATCCGCTGCCGCCGGGTGAATTCGGAGTCATCCGTTTTCAGTGCCGGGTCAGGTGATCGCCGGCTCTCTCACGGATTTGTTATAATCTGTGCAGGAAACGGAAAAGAAAAAGACACCCGTGAATTATCTTTGTTTGACAATTGAAGGATGGCACAGCGGTATGATCGGGACTTACGGCAATTCCTGGATTCAAACACCGGCTCTTGATGCGTTGGCGGCGCAATCGGCTGTTTTTGACCGGTTTTATGCCGAAACGCCGGAAATATCTGCCGGACTCGCCGCTTTCCGGTCAATCCTGAATGTGCCGGAAGCCGCTGATTGCCGGAAAATTCTTTTCACCGACCATGCAGAGATATTTCCCGCCGGATATGCCGGCTGGTTCGGGGATATTCATCCCATCAAACCGGTTAAAGGCGGCACAGGGAAATATCCGGTTTCCGGCATACCGTTGCAGCGGCGGGAATTGCCTGCGGAAACCATTGAAGGCACTCAATTGTTCCGCAACTTTGCAATGCTGACCGATTTTCTGCGGGAAAACCGCCGCCGCCCGTTTTTTCTCTGGGGACATTTTCAGGGATTTTGCGGCAACTGGGATTTTCCGATGCCGTATCGGAAAATGTACCAAGCCGAAGAAGACCCCGCGCCGTATGCCGAAACGGCTGTTCCGAATTTTTGCAACAGTCCTCCCGAACCCGATTTGATTCAATCCGTGATGGAATCCTATTCCGGCGGCATGACTATGCTGGACGAAATCCTTGCCGGTTTGTCAGAGTCGCTGAAACAATTCGGTTTGGAAGAAAATACGGTGCTGATGCTGGCTTCGGTGCGGGGCTTTTCGCTGGGAGAACATAGAAAAATCGGCATCACTCACGATTTATACGGGGAAAACATTCATCTGCCGCTGCTGATCCGCCGCCCGGACGGACCACAATATGCCGGATTCCGCAGCCGAAGTTTGCTACAGCCCGCCGACATTGTCTCGCTGCTTCGCACCGGTACAGATTTACCGGAAGAACCGGCGGAAAGACATGATGCGCTGTCTGTCAGCGGATTGACCGGTGAATCCGCTCTCCTCACGCCGGACTGGTTTCTCTGCAAGAAACATGCCGGTTGTGAATTGTATGTCAAGCCGGATGATCGATGGGAAACAAACAACGTATACGACCGGTGCCGGTACGCAATCGACGGACTTACGGCTTTAGAAATGTGAACGGAAAACCGGTTTCTGTTTCCAGCCCGTGTTTCCGGTTGGGTCTAACCCTTTCGGTGCCGGATTTTGGAACGCATTCTGCGTTTCTTTCGTCCGATTTTTCTCCGCCCTTTTCCTGTTTTCTTTGTTCCCACTGTAAATGTCTCCAAAAACGCTGCCGAACGCGCTGCAAAAGTTAAATGTCCGGTAAAAATGTCAAACCGCTCCGGCTCCCGGCTGCCTTCATTCTACACGATTACGGTCTTTATGGAATAGGGGGGCAACGGTACGGAAAAGCGAGGGGCTGGACATGCTCCGCTCTTGCCTATTTTCCGTTTTTCATTTGATTTTGGAGCCGGATTCTTGCGAGCAGGAGCAGTTTATCGGCTTTGGCAATCGCAAACGGTTCCGCATCAGCAAATGTTTTCGCTTTGCCGAGGGCGGCTTGAAATTCGGGCAGGGCATCCGTGTGTATCAGCAATTCCGCCGCTGCCGCATGAATCTGAAACAATTGATCCCGAATAGCCGCCGCGTCTGCCGGTTGACCGCCCGGCGGAACATTGACCAATCCTTTCAGCAAATTGAGGTCCTGAACACCGCCAAGCATCTGTATTAACTGTCCCAGATTTTCTTTGGCACCGCTTGTTTCACGCAACTCTATTTGCAATTGGGCAATCAGCAAACGGCACTGAACAATTTTGGCGAGGTCAGAAACCTTGTCCAAACGGGACAAAATCAAAATCATCGTTTGTTTGGCTCCTTTAATATCCATCAATTCAAATTGCGACTCCATTACGCCCAGCAGCGTATCAATTTGTTTGCCTGTTTCGGCATTTTCGGCGGTTTTTTTGGTACTTTCCAATTTCGCCGATTTCTCTTTCTCTTCGGCAGTGTACAGAGCGGCAATCGGTGCAAGAAGGGCTTCGTCCCGTGTTTCCCGGTATTGTGCGATGAAAATCTCCCGCTTAATTCCTGACTTTAACTGCGGGTCTTCCAGCAATTCACTGACTTTCACGGCTTCGGCGAATTGTTTTGCTTCCATCAATCGGTCAATATCGCCGAAGATGACTGCCGCTTTGAATTTTTTCGGATCGCTCATACGTTTACCTGCCGATTCGGCGGCATCGTTCCGGTTATTCCGCCGCAGCCCTGCAACGATCTGTTGCAGCACTTGTTCCCTCGCGGCATCGGTGCTGATCATGGCCGCAAGGATTCCGATTTGTTCATCGGAAACTGTTTTGATGTTTTCCATCGCAAAATCCAGCAGCAGGGTATCCTTTATTTTGCCGGCGGGCAACTTTTTGACAGCGGTTTCGGCTTCGGCGAATTTTTTGTATTGTATGAGCGACTGGATAAACTCTTTGGTTAACGCTTGTTTGGTTTCTGGAACGGCAACAGCAGCAAGTGTTGCGGATGCTGCCGGGATCAATCCGTGCTGTATTTGACTGCGGAGAACAATCCCGATCAGTTCCTGTTCTTCTGTATCGCCGGTTTTTTTCGCGGTTTTCAATGCTTCTGAAAAAGCAATTTCTGCGTCTTCGTTTTTTTTCTGCCTTGCCAATTCCCGTCCTAAAAATGCCTGCCCCAGTGATTCCAGACCGGCATTTTTAGCGGCGGCGGCATCGGCAATCGCCCGGCGCAGCAGTCCGGCAGTGTCAAAGAATTTCCGTCCGGCATCTTCTTCCATTTCCGTGATGATTTTGACGGCATAATGCAGTTGAAATTCGGCACGATCGGCGGGTGCGGCAATTTTGCTCATTAACGCGGCGGCTTCGGTGTCTTTTTGCAAATCGCCGTAAGCATCGGCAACGCCTTTGTAAATTTGGCTGCGGTGCTGTTCTTCGGTAATGGACGGTGCAAGGGTTAAGAGCGAATGGAGGGTTTCTTCGGCGGATGCTTTATTTTCTAATTGCATTTGAAAATCGAGCAAGTGGAAAAGCCCTGCGGCCCGCACTTTCGGTTCGACGGGAGCGAGAACTTCTTTGACTTCTGTCAGCAATGACGTGATTTCCGGTGCTATTTTGCCGGCGGTGTCTGCCTTTTGAGCGGAAGCGGAAATAAAAAACGAGCAAACGATACCGGCTGTCAATAAACCAATGCGGAACATGCGGCGGAACATAACGGATTGCCTTTCAGGAAAAAAGAGATGGTTTTCATTTTACACGAAAATTGATAATATGTACACGTCTATTTTTCGTCTGATACTTTTCCGATTTACTATGCCATTTGCCTACGAGAAGTTAACGACCAAGTCCCAGGAATCGCTTGCGGCGGCGCAGGAATCCGCCGTCAAAACAGGTCATCCCGAACTCACGCCGCTCCACCTGCTCGCCGCACTCCTTGCCGAAAAAGAAGGGAATATCCGTCCCGTTTTGGAAGCCGCAGGCGGTCATCTAACTCAAATCAGCAAAATGACCGAAGCCGATTTGCGGCAACTTCCGAAAGTGACCGGCGGGGCTGCTCCTGCTGTTCCCGCTCCGTCCGGGGAATTCCAGCGGGTTCTTTATGCCGCCGCCGATGAAGCCGAATCCTTCAAAGACGACTACATTTCAACCGAACATCTCTTGCTCGCCCTCGAAAAAATTCCTTCCAAAGCCCGAAACATCTTCAAACTGAACGCACTCGGCAGGGAAGAACTTTTGCTTGCTGTCCGAAAAGTCCGGGGCGGAGCAAAAATCACCGATGCCGATCCCGAATCAAAATTGCAGGCATTGTCCAAATACGGCATCGATCTCGTGGATCGTGCCAAGAAAGGAAAACTCGATCCGGTCATTGGCAGAGACACCGAAATTCGCCGGGTGATACAGGTTCTTTCGCGGCGGACAAAGAATAACCCGGTGCTGATCGGCGAGCCGGGCGTGGGCAAAACGGCGATTGCCGAAGGACTTGCCCTGCGGATTGTGGACGGCGATGTGCCGGAATCGCTGAAAAATAAGCGGGTCATCGGTTTGGATATGGGCTTGCTCGTTGCCGGTACGAAGTTCCGCGGCGAATTTGAAGAACGGCTCAAAGCGGTTCTGCGGGAAGTCGAAGAAGCCGCGGGACTGGTGATTTTGTTCATTGACGAATTGCACACGCTTGTCGGAGCAGGCAAAGCCGAAGGAGGCAGCGATGCCGCCAACCTTTTGAAACCGGCATTATCCCGCGGCGAATTGCGCTGTATCGGTGCAACGACACTGGACGAATACCGGAAATACATCGAAAAAGATGCGGCGTTAGAGCGGCGGTTCCAGCCGGTTTTTGTGAATGAACCGAGCGTGGAAGATACCATTGCCATTTTGCGGGGACTGAAAGCGAGGTACGAATCTCATCACAAAGGGGTCAAAATTACCGATTCCGCATTGGTTGCCGCCGCGGAAATGGCGCACCGGTACATTGCCGACCGGTTTCTGCCGGATAAAGCGATTGATCTGATGGATGAAGCGATGTCCCGTTTGGCGATGGAATTGGAAAGTGTGCCGATGGAAATTGACGAAGTGCAGCGGCGGCTGGTGCAGTTGGAGTTGGCTGCCCGGCAGTTGGCGGACGAAAATGAACCGCACGCTAAAGAACGCCTTCGGGAAATTGAAAAAGAAATTGCGGAAAACAAAGAAACGCTTGCCGAATTGCGGACGCAGTGGGAAAGGGAAAAGAGCGGTGCGTTGGACGTTCATCAGTTGCGGAGCCGGTTAGCGGCGGCGGAATTGGAGTACAAAACGCTGGAAACGCAGATCAATGCGGAACAATCGCGGGGAAAAATACCGGATGAATCGCAGTTCCAGAAATTGTTTGAGTTAGACCAGCAGCGTAAACGGCTGCAAAAACAAGCGGACGAAGCGGAAGAAAACGGGCAGTCCTTACCGGAGGGGAATAATTGATAATTGAAAATTGACAATGGAGAATTGATCATTGCAAATTATTTTGAAGAGTCATTGCCGTGTACGGTTTTACTCCTCATGTTTCTAATTATCAATTTTCCATTATCAATGATCAATTAAAAATGCTCGTCCGGCAGTGAACTTACACATCGAGATTTTTCACGTCCAGAGCGTGTTTCTCGATGAATTCGCGGCGGGGTTCCACTTTGTCCCCCATCAGAATTCGGAACAAATCGTCCGCCGCCGCCGCGTCTTCCATCGTAACCTGAATCAGCGTCCGGTTCTCCATATTCAGCGTGGTATCCCGAAGTTCTTCCGCATTCATTTCGCCAAGTCCTTTGAACCGCGTCACCTGCATTCCCTTTTGTCCGCCGCCGCGAACCACTTCCGAAAGCAGTTCCCGCAAATCCTCAATGCCCCGCAAATCCTCACCCCGCCGTAAATAGTACCGGGACATATCCGTTCCCGTCCGTTCCTGCGGCAGCAACGCATCAATCTCAAAACCAAGTTCCCGCAGTTCAATCAAATGTTTGTTCAGCGTCCGAACTTCATGCAGTTCAATGATGTGCAGACGCGGAGCGGCTTCTTTTTCCGCATTTTCCGAAGAATCGTCCAGTTTGACTTCGCTGCCGGATTCCGCTTCGATTTTCTGCCGGAACGCCGCCAGTTTTTCCCGGTCAGTGAACCATTCTTCCTGTTTGTCGTAGAAAACGTGATACACCGGAAGCCGTGCAGTCACCGGGTCTTGCCGGAGCGAATGTTCACGAAGGTTGATGCCGCGTCGCTCCAACGCCAGAATCGATTCTTCCAAACCGGCAAGCGTTTTGCAGAGTTTTTCCATTTGTGTGCCTTCGAACTTGCGGCCGTCTCCCGGCTCGAAAACCGTATTTTGCAGTCCGTTGTCCAACAGGATTTTGTGCATTTCCTCATCGGTCGAAATGTATTGGTCGGCATGTCCCTTGCGGCGGATACGGTAAAGCGGCGGACAAGCAATAAAAACATGACCGGCTTTGAGGAATTCATACATCTGCCGGTAAAAAAAGGTCAAAAGCAATGTCCGAATGTGAGAACCGTCCACGTCGGCATCGGTCATGATGACGACTTTGCCGTAACGCCGTTTCGATAAGTCAATGTCCAAGCCGCTGCCGCAGCCGAGTGCCGCAATCATACTCAACACTTCGGTATTTGCCAGCACTTTATTGTCCGTTGCCTTGTAGACGTTCAAAATTTTTCCCCGCAGCGGCAGAATCGCCTGAAATTCCCGAATCCGTCCCCCTTCGGCACTTCCGCCGGCGGAGTCCCCCTCGACAAGGTACAGTTCGCATTTGTCCACCTCTTTGCTGGTGCAGTCCCGAAGTTTTCCGGGCAAACCGCCGTAAGACAATGCCCCTTTCCGGTCGCGAACTAATGCCCTTGCTTTGCGTGCGCTTTCCCGCGCTTCGGCAGCCACAATCCCTTTCTGAACGATGATTTTCGCTGTTTTCGGATTTTCTTCGAGAAATTTCGCCAACTGTTCGCCGACAATGGAATTCACAATTCCTTCGACTTCGCTGTTTCCCAGTTTTGTTTTTGTTTGCCCTTCAAATCGGGGATTCGGGACGCGGACGGAAATGACAGCGGCGAGACCTTCGCGGAAATCCTCGCCGGTCGGCGGCACCATTTTTTCCTTGAATAAACCGGAATTTTTCCCGTAATTATTCAGCGACCGGGTCAGAGCGGTGCGGAAACCGGAAAGATGAGTTCCTCCCTCAATCGTGTAAATGTTGTTGACGTAAGAACGGAGATTTTCGGTATATTCCACGGTATATTGCAGAGCCACCTCTACTGAAACCCCTTCCGCATGACCGGCGATATGAATGACTTCGGGATGAGCGGGGTCGGTGGAGCGGTTCATATTTCTGACAAAATCCGCCAAACCGTCCTGATAGAGAAACGTATCTTCTGCGCCGCTTCGGACATCGCGGTAAACGATTTTTACGCCGCTGTTCAGGAACGCTAAATCCTGAAGCCGCCGGAAAAGAATGTTGTAATCGAATTTCCGGTCGGGGAAGATTTCTTCGTCCGGCATAAAAGTTGTTTTTGTTCCCCGTTTATCGGATTTACCGACTTTTTCGACAGGGCTGTTCGGAATTCCGCGTGCGTATTCCTGATGATAAACCTCGCCGTTGCGGGCAACATCAACTTCGCACCATTCGGAAAGAAAATTGACGACCGTTACGCCGACACCGTGCAGACCGCCGGAGGTTTGATACGCCCCTTTGGAAAATTTTCCGCCGAATTTCAGGACGGTCATAACTCCTTCGAGTGTGGATTTTTTCAGGTCGGGATGTTCTTCGACGGGGATTCCGCGTCCGTCATCTTCAACGGTGACCGAGCCGTCATTATTGATTTGGACGAGAATTGTGGTGGCGAAGCCCGCCATTGCTTCGTCGATGGAGTTATCGACAACTTCGCTGACGAGGTGGTGGAGTCCCCGGCTTCCGGTATCGCCGATGTACATCGCGGGGCGTTTCCGCACGTGTTCCTGATCGGAGAGGTGTTCGAGGTCTTTGGCGGTATATTCTTCGTTAGCCCCCGGCAAGACACCGGCAGCAACGGTAAATTCAGAAGCGTCAGATGCGGATTCAGTCATCCCTCTATTGTAGCGGAAAGAGAAAATTTTTCAAGAGCGTCCGGTTTTGCCGCAGAACGCGGAAAGAGGAGGGCGGACATATTCGGAACAGACGTGTTTATGGTCTGTTTTCCTTTTCCGGGAACGATTTGAACTATTTTTTATTTTTATATTCCTGAAATGCTTCGGCAATACCGGCTTCTTCCGGTGTTCCCTGATGCAGCAGAATACGGCAGCGGAAAGTAAACGCCTTGCCTTTTTGTAACGTAAAATCGCCCAAATGTTTTTCGTTCCGTTTCTTTTCAAATTCATGAATCCCGAACGGATTGGCTGCCAAAAGTCCGTATTCCCGCACGTGCCAGTAAACCGGAAACCGAAAACTCGACGGATGATTCAAAACCGCAATCCCCGCTGTTTGTCCGTCAATCAGACCGAAACAATCCACCCATGCCGACCGTTTCCCCCATGCTTCGCCCTCTTTTTTCCCTTCGGCATTGATAATATGCCCGTTTTTGCCGGCAGCCGTCATTGAATCGGCAAGGCGGATGCCGAATGTTCCTTCTTTGGTATCGCCGAAGGTTACGGAATCCGCTTCGGCTGTGACGGTCATATCAAAATCAATGATGCGGCACTGTTTCCACTCGGAAAACGTCAACATCCGTTCATCGCGGCAGAGGAGTTGATTTTCTTTTCCGATCCAATGATTTTCTGTTACGATAACAGCGGCGGTTCCGCTGCTTTCGGCTTTCACAAAACGCTTGTGAACAATTTGATAAGCCGTCCGTCCTGTTTTTGCATCGGAAGTCCAAAAGTCCAGCCCGTTGACAAGACCGTGTGTGAACCACATAGACCGGTGATGCGGATGATCGGACGTAGTGCTGTTGCCGCCGTCTTTGAGCATCGGATAATCGCGGGTCATTTTTTGCCCTGCCGGTCCGATAAGGGGATAGACAACGGGACTTCCTTCGAAAGATGTATGGTATCCGGCGAAAAGTCCGCTGCCGACGAAGACATCATAGCCGGATTCTGTTTTTTTCAGTGTCAACTCCGATGCTTGAGCGGCTGCCGAAAGAAAGAAGACAGCCCAAAAAAGGATTGGTTTTTGCTGGATCATTTTTTGCTTTTGCTTACCGGGGGGGATTGGGACCATCGGGAAACACCGCTTTCCGATGGCTGCGGGGTTATTGTATGCAAAAACGTCTGCGTGTCAATAAATATGACACAGCGGGCGCACGGCAATGCCGGCGGCGGGCATTTGCTGTCTGCCGGTTCATGTTAAAATAGACCGCTATGAATCCTCAACTCGAACAACTTTTGTTAACAGAAGTGCTGCTGCCGGGACAATACATCGGCGGAGAACTCGGCAGCATTGTCAAACCCAAAGATTCCGTTAAAGGACGCTTCTGCTTCTGCTTTCCCGATGTCTATACCATCGGTATGAGCCATTACGGACTGCAACTGCTTTACGCCGTGATGAACCGCCGGTCTGATTGGGCTTGCGAGCGGGCTTTCACCCCTTATCCCGATATGGAAAACGCCCTGCGGAAACGTAATCTGCCGCTCTATTCGCTCGAAACCTTTTCGCCGCTTTCCGAATTCGATGTTGTCGGATTTTCGTTACAATATGAGTTATGTTTTACCAACGTGCTGACCATGCTCGATCTCGGCGGGATTCCGCTGCACGGCAAAGACCGCACCATGCGTGATCCGCTGATCATCGCCGGCGGTCCTTCGGCGGTCAATCCTGAACCGATGAGCGATTTCATCGATCTTTTCATCATCGGAGACGGCGAAGAAGCATTGCCGGCGGTCTGTGATTTCTGGCTCAACATCAGGCAGCAAAACATTGACCGCCGGACAGCATTACTCGAAACCGCCAGAAATTTTTCTTTCGCCGCCGTCCCGCAGTTTTATCACGCGGATTACGACAGCAGCGGGCGTGCAAAGAAGCCGCGTCCAACGGAAAGCGGCGTGCCGGAAATTGTCCGTCCGGCAGTGATTCCCGATCTGAATGTGTTTGAACCGCCGGTTATGCGGATTGTGCCGGCAGTTGAATGTGTGCAGGATCGCGTTGCGGTTGAAATTATGCGGGGCTGTCCGGGACGCTGCAAGTTCTGCGTCAGCACCGTTCAAAAAAAACCTATCCGAATCCGATCGCCGGAAAACATTGCCCGCATCGCCGCCGAATCCTGCGCCGTCACCGGTTCTAAAGAAGTGTCGCTCTTGTCGCTGTCGACAAGCGATTATCCGCAATTTGAGGAGTTAATGGAAAAACTCCGTGAAGTGTTAATGCCGATGAATGTTTCCATTTCGGTTCCGAGTTTGCGTGTCAATCATCAGTTAAGCAGTACGGTGCAGACACTTACGACGGAGCGGACATCGGGTTTGACACTGGCACCGGAAGCGGCAAGAGATGAAATGCGGCGGCGTATCGGCAAGCCGATCACCAATGAAAATCTGCTGGCGGGCTGCGAAAAGGCGTTTCAGAACGGATTTAACCGGGTGAAAATGTATTTTCTCTGCGGGCTGCCGGAGGAAACGAATGACGATTTGGACGGCATTATCGAGTTGTCTTATGAGATTGGTCAATTAGCGAAAAAGATTCGGGGCAGACCGGCAACGATTGTGGCGAATGTTTCCAATTTTGTTCCGAAGCCGCACACGCCTTGGGAGCGGCTGGGGATGGCTTCGCAGGGATATTTTCTGAATGCTCATGACGAGTTGAAGGTTCGTGTCAAGCACACGGGCGTTGCGGTCAAATATCATTCGCTGGAAACGAGTTTGCTGGAGGCGTTGATTTGCCGGAGTGACCGGCGTTTCGGGCGTGTGATAGAGACGGCGTGGCGGCTTGGGGCGAGGCTTGATTCGTGGACGGACTATTTCCGCGGCGACTGCTGGGAAGATGCGGTTCGGGAATGTCGGGTGAATGTCGGGCAGACGATTCACGAACCGGTTCCCGCTGATGCGGAATTGGCATGGGAATATGTACGGCTGGACTGATGCCCGCCGGTACGCTTCATACCGTTTCGTGCTGCATTGCCATGCCGGACACGATGAAGACAAAGAGCAGCAACAGCCTCCGTTGTCGATAGGTTTTGGTCTGATTTACAATATTTCCATAATCATTGGACTCGGTATTTTTGTTTGTTCTCACGGCTGGTTTCTTTGGCTGGAACAACTGCTGCAACGTTGGAATGTTCCGGCGGATATTGCACTTGGTATAACACATACGTTGTTTATGCCGGGCGTACTGTATTATCTGCTAACGCTGGGTCTGTTGCCGCATCTGATATTCAGCAGTCCTTATCCGCTTCGGGAGTCCGGCACATGGACAGGCACATCGTTGTTCATGCTTTTTCTAACAGGATATTTTATTTGGATATATTGGAATACCGTACCGGCAAAAGGAGAATGGAACGAACTTTGGACAGTGAATTCTTTCATTGCGGCATCGGTCGTTTCGGTTTTGTTCGGCATTTACGGCATTGCATTGCTCTATCGTGTCTCCTGCAAAAGATGCTAACGAATTGATGCCGCCTTCCTTACACTACATTATCACTGACCGGTTTTTCTGTTCCTTCATACAGCGTTTCGCTGCCCTTGCGGTCAATGCGGTACGCTGTTAGAATAGCCGCCGCATCACCGCTGAAAAATCGGCAGTTTTAATGTGTCCTGTTCTGATGAACGACAAAGTTCGCTTTACGGTGAATGTTTTCCTTTGTATGCCCGTATTCTTTGGCAGTTGTTTTTCGTAACAGCACTTTTCGGCGTGCTAATGGGAGATGTATTTTGCAGTATCGCTGCGGTGTGTATTTTTTTGTTTCTTACTTGGCGGCTTGCCCGATTCATTCTTTCAAATTGGGATTAAACCGGCAATGCAAAGTAAGACAACAACTTACCGGCAACCTTGAATCGTCCTGCAAAATTGAACCGTTGCACAGACAATCCAAATGGGATACACTTGAGAGCGGTAGATTTCCGTTTCAATCCGCAAAATGAAAACCGGAGAGCAATCAATCCCTGAATTTATCAAACCGTTCACCATTTATTTTCCCCCAATTTTCCCGAATGCTTTTTTCCTCGGCTATTTTCCTCTTTGTTTTCCTGCCGGCAGCACTGTTTGTCTATTACGTTCTTCTTGACCGCAGGGTTGTCCGTTTTTTCACGTTCTCCCAATCTTCGGCATCTATCTCTCCGCTTCCTCCTTCCTCTTCCTCCGCAAGCTCATCACCCGTTCCGCTTTTCCGAACTCTCCGCAATCTCTTTCTCTTGTTTGTCTCGCTCTTTTTTTACGCTTGGGGCGAACCCATGTTTGTCTTCGTCATGATCTTTTCAATACTCGGTAATTACGTTTTCGGACTACTGGTCGCCGGAGGAAAACAACGCCGGTTTGTGATTACGCTGATGCTGCTGTTCAATCTGTCCTTTTTTTTCGTCTTCAAGTATCTGATGTTTACGCTGACGAATATCAATGCGTTTTTCGGTACACATTTATTCGTACCGGTGATCATGCTGCCCATCGGTATTTCGTTCTTTACATTTCAGGCAGTTTCTTACGTTCTTGACGTTTACCGCGGCGATGCCGAAGTACAGCGTAATCCGTTCAAAGCCGGACTTTATATTGCCCTGTTTCCGCAACTCGTTGCCGGTCCGATTGTCCGCTACAAAACTATTGCCGAACAAATTGATAACCGCACTGAAACATTTGAGGATTTTTCGCAAGGGTGCTGCCGGTTTATTGCCGGACTTGCAAAGAAAGTTCTTTTGGCAAACACGTTTGCAGGTATTGCCGTTGCCGCGTTTGATCCCGCTGCGGATTTATCGGTTGCCTACGCTTGGTTAGGAGCGGCGGCTTACACGCTGCAAATTTACTTCGATTTTTCCGGCTATTCCGATATGGCGATCGGATTGGGCAAAATGTTCGGCTTTCATTTTCTCGAAAACTTCAATTATCCGTATATTGCCCGGTCGGTATCAGATTTCTGGCGGCGGTGGCATATCTCATTAAGTTCGTGGTTTCGGGATTACGTCTATTTTCCGCTCGGCGGCAGCCGGGTCAAAACAAAACAGCGTCTTGTGTTTAATCTCTTTGTTGTCTGGATGCTCACCGGCATTTGGCACGGCGCAAATTGGACATACATTGTTTGGGGATTTTACTACTTCATGCTGTTAACAATCGAAAAACTAACAGGGTTCGGCAGCCGGCTCGAAAAGAAAACATGTTCTCTACCTGCTGCGGTATTTTCTCACCTTTACACAATACTTGCCTTTGTGATCGGCTGGGTGATTTTCCGCAGTGCCGATATGACACAGTGCTGTTCTTATCTGCAAACGATGTTCGGTTTCGGTCATACGGATTTGTGTAACGATATAACCATCACGCTGTTCCGGGAAAATTTTTACTTTTGGATTTTCGGCATAGTGCTGTCCATACCGGTCATGCCGTATCTGCATCAGAAATTAGAAAAGAACCGGTATTATGCTGCTTTTTATCCGGCGGCGTATTTTACAGTGTTGGTGACGGCTGTTGCTTATTTGGTGAAAGGAACTTACAATCCGTTTATCTATTTTAATTTTTAACTCACACATTTTACACACATTTTAATATGTACCGCACGACCGCTGTTTTATTTTTACTGCTCATTGCCGCTGTGAATACGGGAACGGTTTGGCATTTTTGCGAAACCTTCACTTGGGACAGATTTTCTACATTCCGGCATCAGTTGAGCGGTACGGCAAAAGAAGTCCGAACAAGTACCGCTGCGGATGGAAAGGACAGCCCGCAGCGGCAGCAGGAACATCAACTGCAAGTATTTTTTAACAAGATTCAACGTTCACCGCTCAAACGTTATGGCGTACAAGCGGAGTCGGTACTGAATGCTTCGACTGCCGAAAACCGCTGGCTTATCAACTTATTCGGTTTTTTGCAAAAAGCCATGGGGAAAAACATGGTCGACAATGCAGGCAGTTATATCTGTAAACGTCCAAACGGCAATCTTGTTTATGGACATATCAGAAAAAAACAAATATCTGATAAAAATACGCCGGAAACGCTGCGGAAAAATTTACGTCCGGTTTGTGATTTGTTCCGAAAACTGCAAAGACAGAACACGCCGTATCTTTATATTCTCTCGCCGGAACGCATACCGCCGGATACATGTGAAATTTTACCCGGAATCGTCAATCATGTGAACGAATCTATGGATGCCCAAGTGCAAGTGCTGCAAGAAAACGGTGTGCCGGTTCTGGACTTGCGCAGCGAATTCCGCAAACATACGCAAAATTGGGACGATCTGTTTTTTCACACCGATCATCATTGGCAGGTTCCGTCCGGTTTTCTGGCAGCGGCGCAGATTATCCGTATCATTAAAGATACGCTGAAACTGCCGGAAGATCGGGTGCTGTTTCTGACCGATATACAGAATTATGAAACAATAACAGAACCGAAATCGTTTCTCGGTTCGCTCGGAACACGTACCGGTGAAACCTATTGCGGCTTGGACGATTTCGTTTATTATGTTCCGAAATTTACAACGCATTTGAAACGTTCTGCGGTCAAACGCGGCGGTGAACCGAAATTGTTTGAGGGAACGTTTCAGGAATGTCTGGTATTCCCGTCCCGTAAAAAATTTTTCCGTTATGACGACACCTATTTTGACGGCAATATCGGTTACCAGACGATTGATAATGCCGAAGGCAGCGGCAGCGTATTGGTGATACACAATTCAATGGCGCAGGCGGTTTTGCCGTTTTTTGCCCTGCATTTCCGGCATCTCGTCTGCATCGACCCGCGGTATTCCTACACGAAAACAATTGATGAATTACTGCAAGAAGAACATTTTGATTATGTGATAACATTGTATTGATCGGATCATCAATGAAAAAAAACAAATACATCATTCTTTCGGCGGTTATTCTGTTATCCGGTTTCGTTGCCGGCGTTCTTGGTCATTTTTATAAAACGAAACCAAACGTTTCGGCAAGCGTTCCTGCCGCTATAAACGAAACGCAGTGGCAGGAACGGCATCGGATCAAAATTCAGGAAATGGAACAAGGGACAAATGAAATGCTGCTCATCGGCGATTCGATCATGTACGGCTGGGAAACACATAAGGACATTTGTGAAAAATACTTCGGGACATGGACACCGCTCAATCTCGGATTTTACGGCGACCAGACGCAAAATGTGCTTTGGCGGTTAAACAATATGCCGCTGCATAAAGTCAAGCCGAAGTATGCCGTCGTGCTGATCGGAACGAATAATGTCGGCTGGACAAATTCGATGAGTCCTGAAAATACTGCCGAAGGAATAAGAGCGATTGTTAAAATACTGCACGATGCGTGTCCGCAAATGAGAATTATTGTACTAAAAATCTTTCCACGCAGCAGGCATTTCGGATTTTTACAGAAACGGATTGACCGGTTAAATAAAATTCTGCCGTCTGTTTTACACGGCATGGAAAATGTAACAGTAACGGATATAAACAGCGGATTTTTGAATACGGACGGTTCGCTGAAAAAGGAATTCTTTGCCGACCCTATCCATCTGAACAGTGCGGGATACGATTATTGGGGACGTGCTATGCAGCGCGAGTTAAGACAACACGAAGATGCAAAATAGACCGGCGGTTTCCGGCAGCAATGTTCTTTCGCTATGATTCCGAAGAATTTTCGCTGTATTCTTGCGAAGATGCGTCGGCAAACCCGCCCGCAGATTCACCGCCGAGTTTGCGGTCTTGTTCTTCCAGAAGCCGGAGTGCATTCATTTTGCGGTAAAAAACCAAGTCAATGACATTGCAGCCGAGTGCCGATAAAAAACTGCCGGCCGTTCCAAGACAAAATAATGTTCCGCAATAGAACAACATCGCGGACTGGCTGCCGGCGGTATATCCGCCAACGGACACTTCGACCGGACCAGGAAGCAGAAAAAATCCGCAGAGCAGTCCGCACCAGAATCCGGTACATTGCGCACAATGAATCAATTCGTTCAGCCATTCTGCGGGAAACTTCCACAGCAGCCGTCCGTTAGCGAGGAATATCTGTTCGCGTTTTTGACGTTTCTTCTCCGCCCGGCTGCTGATAAAATCACGAAACGGCTGAAAAATGACTCCCTGTACGATAATCGAAGTCATACCGACCGTTGACAAACAAAACAGCGTAAAACGGAAAAAATCCATATTTTTTTCGGACGTGTCCGTCCCGAATAAAAAACAAACAGAAAAACCGGCCGTTGAGGAATTTGCTCCCTGCACGCATAACCGTCATTTTCCGTCTTTACGGAATTTTCGGCAATCCGGCAGGAAAACTTGAATTCGCAAAAGCCCATGTGTTTATGCCGCACTGCCCGTTTCGTGTAAAATAGTGTAAAATGATGGTCTTATGTTCAAACGAATTCTCATTGCGAATCGGGGGGAAATTGCCCTGCGGATTATCCGTGCCTGCAAAGAAATGGGCATCGAAACCGTTGCCGTCTTCAGCGAAGCCGACAGGGGTGCCGCCTACCTTGACCTCGCCGATGAAGCCATTTGCATCGGTCCCGCCAAATCCGCCGATTCCTACCTCAAAATCGACCGCATTATCAGTGCCTGCGAAGTCGGACGTGCCGAAGCCGTGCATCCGGGTTACGGTTTTCTCGCCGAAAATGCCCACTTCGCCGATGTCTGCCGGAGTTGCAATTACGAATTCATCGGACCGACCGCCGAAGCGATGGCACTTGTCGGTGATAAAAATTCCGCCCGAAAAATCGCCCAGGAAACCGGCGTTCCCCGCGTGCCGGGTTCCGACGGTCTTGTCGAATCCGATGCCGCTGCCCTGAAATTCGCCCGCAGTGTCGGCTTTCCGGTGCTTATCAAAGCATCGGCGGGGGGCGGCGGAAGGGGAATGCGCGTTGCCAAAGATGCGGAACAACTGAAAACCGCAATGCAGCAGGCGGTGCAGGAAGCCCAAACCGCTTTCGGCAACGGAGCGGTTTATCTCGAAAAGTTTATCGAAAGTCCCCGCCATGTCGAAGTGCAAATCGTTGCGGACAATCACGGCAACGTTGTCCATCTTTGGGAGCGGGACTGTTCTATGCAGCGGCGGCACCAGAAATTGATTGAAGAGTCGCCGGCACCGGATTTGAAACAGTCCGTCCGGGAGGCGATGTGCGAAGCCGCCGTCAAACTGGTCAAAGCGTCCGGCTACACAAATGCGGGAACGGTTGAATTCCTCGTGGACAAAGAGCAGCATTTTTATTTTATCGAAATGAATGCCCGGATTCAGGTGGAACATCCGGTCACGGAACTGGTGACGGGCATTGATTTAATCAAAACGCAGATTCTTGCGGCGGCGGGGGAAAAACTGCCGTTCCGTCAGGCGGACGTGAAACAGACCGGCTGGGCGATGGAATGCCGCATCAATGCGGAAGACCCGGAACACCATTTCCGTCCCTGTCCGGGGAAAATCGAAAAACTGATTTTGCCCGGCGGATTCGGTGTCCGTTTTGATTCGCATGTGTATGCCGGTTATACGGTCAGTCCGGCGTATGATTCAATGGTCGGCAAATTGCTGGTGCATCAGCCGTCGCGGCAGGAGGCGATTAAGAGTATGCGCCGCTGCCTGACGGAACTGAAGGTGGAAGGCATCAAAACGTCGGCACCGCTGCAATTAAAAATTCTGGAACACCCCGATTTTCAATCGGGTAAAATCGACACCGGTTTCATCGAGCGGTTTTTTGTACATTAAACCTGTTGCCAACGTTTGTCCGCAAGTACATCCCGCTTGCGGGTTGTAGCGGTTGTAGTAAAATAGCGGAAATTGATGTTTTGGTGGACATTTTTGGCAATTCCCCCCGCCGATGTTTTATTTTTTTCTTGCCGTTATTGTTTGTGGTTTTGGTTTCCTTCTGTATTCGTATTACCGCGATCAAAAACAAGCAGAAAATTTGTACCGCACGAATTCGCTCCGCAGTTGCCGGATCGAAGT
>JAIRPZ010000043.1 GCA_031256755.1 Planctomycetaceae bacterium | reverse complement strand
TGTTATCATGCCGGTCATCTGTCCGCAATTTAACTTAATCACAAGCAATGCTGCGAATCGGAATTCATGGACTCGGCTTTATGGGAATGATGCATTACCTCGCTTATCAAAAATTAAGCGGCGTAAAAGTTACGGCTATCTGCGAAACGCTTCCCGAAAGACGCAAAGGGGACTGGACAAAAATCAAGGGTAATTTCGGTCCGCAAGGGACGCAAATGGATTTGACCGGCGTTGCCGTTTATGCCGAAGCGGAAGAATTCCTCGCCGACAAAAACATTGACGTTGCCGATATTTGTCTGCCGCCGAATCAGCATTGCCCGATGACGGTTGCCGCATTGCGGGCAGGAAAGCATGTTTTCTCTGAAAAGCCGGTGGCTCTTTCCCTTGCCGATGCCGATGCAATGGTTGCCGCTGCCGAAAAAAGCGGAAAAATCCTGATGGTCGGTCACGTTCTGCCTTTCTTTCCGGCTTATGCTTTTGTTTATGAAGCCGCACGGACAAATCGTTACGGAAAACTGCTCGGCGGGCATTTTGACCGCGTCATTTCCGACCCGGTCTGGCTCAAGGATTTTTATAATATGGCAACAATCGGCGGCCCGCTGCTTGACCTGCATATTCACGATGCTCATTTTATCCGGCTGCTTTTCGGCATGCCGGAGAAGGTGCAAAGTGTCGGGCGGCTGCGGAACGGCGTGCCGGAGTATTTCAACACGCAGTTTATTTTCGATAATCCGCAGTTAGTAGTGACATCAACAAGCGGCTGCATTTTCCAGCAGGGTCGTCCTTTTATGGCGCGGAGCGAAGTCCATTTTGAAAAGGCAACGGTAGTGATTGACGGCGGCGGGACAACGGTTTTGACGGAAGACGGTCAGGCGGTTCCGGCGGAATTGCCGGCATTGGACGAAGTCGGCATTTTTGCGAATGAATTAAAAGAATCAACCGATGCTTTTATTCAGAACAAGGTTTCCCCGATTCTTGGCGGTTCGCTTGCAAGAGATGCGCTGGCACTGGCGATGATGGAAATGGAAGCCCTCCGAAAACCGGAAAGGATTTGAACTCCGTTATTGGGGCAATCGGGGCAATCGTTCCGGTGTTTGCGGTTTTACCAATACCAATGCTTTCAAGTTTTTCAAAGCGGCCATCCGCCGGCTATTCTACGGTTACGCTTTTGGCGAGGTTGCGGGGTTTATCGACATCGCAGCCGCGGGCAACAGCCGCATGATACGCAAAAAGTTGCAGCGGAATGTTGTAAATAATCGGCTGCAAAAACTCCGTCACCTCCGGTAATTCAATCACATCGTCAGCCAACGCTTTCGTTTCCCTGTCCCCCTCCGTTATCAACGCAATCACCGGACCGCCCCGCGCTTTAATTTCCTGCATATTGGAAATCGTTTTGTCCAGTACATAACTCTTCGGCGCAACAAATACACTTGGCGTGTTCTTGTCAATCAGCGCAATTGGACCATGTTTCATTTCCCCCGCCGCATAACCTTCAGCATGGACATAACTGATTTCCTTCAATTTCAGCGCACCTTCCAGTGCCGCCGGAAAATTGAACTGCCGGGCAAGAAACAAAAAGTCCCCGCAGTGAGCATACTTTTGTGCAATTTTTTTCACATGGTCATTCACCGACAGGGCTTGTTCAATCAGTGCCGGAAGTTGTTCCATAGACGCAATGATTTCCCGCCCCCGCTCGAAACTTAAATGCCGGAGACGACCAAGGTACAACGCCAGCAGTGCCATCACCGTACATTGCGACGTAAACGTTTTGGTCGATGCCACGCCGATTTCCGGTCCGGCATGAAGATAAATGCCGCCGTCCGCTTCCCTCGCAATCGTGCTGCCGACAACGTTGCAAATCGACAACGTGGGAAAGCCCCGCCGTTTCATTTCCCGCAGTGCCGCTATCGTGTCGGCTGTTTCGCCGCTTTGAGTGATCGCAAAAAGAAGCGTGTGTTCATCAAGCGGCGGATTCCGGTACCGCAATTCACTGGCATATTCCACTTCAACCGGAATTCGGGAAAGGGTTTCAATTTGATATTCTCCCACCATTGAAGCGTGCCAACTCGTACCGCACGCCGTCATTAAAATCCGGCGCACCGAGAGTAATTTCGGCGGCAAAATATTCAGTCCGTTGAATTTTGCGGTGGCGGAATCGTAATCGAAATGACCTCGCAAAGTGTTCCGCACGGCTTCCGGCTGCTCGAAAATTTCTTTGAGCATGTAATGCGGAAATCCTCCTTTATCGACTTGCGAAACGTCAATTGCAAGCGTTTCGATATGCGGCGGCACGGCACCGGAATCGCGGTGATAGAGTGCATAATCGTCCGCCGACAGAAAAACCAATTCGTGATCCGCCAGCGTAATGATCCGGTCGGTGCAGCCGGCAAGCGTAGCAGCATCGCTCGTCAGAAAATTTTCTCCCTTGCCGATGCCGAAAATCAACGGACTGCCGAGTTTTGCCCCGATCATCACATCGGGATAATCCCGGAATAAAACGGCCATGCCGTAAGTGCCGTTGAGTTGCGACAGTGCAAGGCGGACAATACGGGGAAGCAATTCTTCCGGCTTTTCGCCGGCGTTTCCCCTTTCCTCCCGAAGATAATACGCAATGAGATGGGCGATGGATTCGGTATCGGTTTGGGAAACGTATTCAATTCCTTTTCTTTGTAATTCTTCGCGGATGGTTTGATGATTTTCGATTACGCCGTTATGAACGACCGCAACGGCTCCGTCAAAACTTTTGTGAGGATGGGCGTTTTCTTTCGTGGGCAGCCCGTGTGTCGCCCACCGGGTATGCCCGATACCGATATGTCCTTGCAGACCGGCTTCCTGTACAAGTTTATGAAGGACATCAATTCTGCCGGCGGATTTGACGGTCCGGATATTTTTTCCGCTGCCGGTGACGGCAACTCCGGCACTGTCATAACCGCGGTATTCAAGCATCCGCAAACCGCGAAGCAAAAAGTCAACGGGATTCTGCCTGCCGGCATAACCAACGATTCCGCACATAAGTTTCGAGACGTAAAAAGGACGGGAGAGCGTTTATTCTAACCGCAAATGACCGTTATCTCAAGATTGCGTCTGATGCGGGATTTCGTGATCGTCACGTCAACGGCAGCAAGTTTTACGCTTCCTCTCCCCTTGTTTTGCCTGTATCTCTCCGGTATATTGAAGGGCATCTGAAACACCGAGTATAAATTTATCTGTTGATGCCGTTATCTGCCGCAGAATCGCTCCGCTGGCACAAGTTTCCCGTGCTGGATCAAGGTTTCGTTTGTCTTGTCGATGTGATGGGCGATGATTCTTCTGTCGTTCAGGCGGCAAGAGTCAGTTACGGCGAAGGAACACGAAAGGTCTCCGATGACCGGACGCTGCTCCGTTATCTTATGCGGCATCAGCATACCACTCCCTTTGAGATGGCGGAAATCAAATTGCTTGTCCGCGTTCCGATGGACTGCTGGCGGCAGTGGGTTCGGCACCGCACCGCCTCGATCAACGAATACAGCACCCGCTATTCTGTCGCTATTGACGCTGCGTACTCCACGGTCCCTGATGCGTGGCGGAAACAGTCCGAATCAAACCGGCAGGGCAGCGGCGGATATTTTGATACGGCTGCCGGTCAGGAATTGACTGATGAAGAACAAAAACTGCACCGATATACGCGGGAAGTGTATGAAAACCGGATTCGGCGCGGGGCGGCACGGGAACAAGCACGGAAAGATTTGCCGCTTTCCACTTACACTGAAGCGTATTGGAAAACCGATTTGCATAATTTGTTCCGGTTTCTTGGGCTGCGGATGGAACCGTCTGCTCAATACGAAATCGTGCAGTATGCAACAGCGATTGGTGAAAAAATTGTGAGTCAACTTTTTCCGCACTGCTGGGAAGCGTTTTTGGATTACCAATTCGGTTCGATCCGGTTAAGCCGGCTGGATCAGGGGGTTATTCAGCGTCTTGCGCAGGCGGGAACACTGCCGGCTGCGGACGAGCAGTTTTTAGCGGCGCAAGACCCGGCGTGGCAGGGACTTGACCGTTGCCGGGAACGGGACGAGTGCTGCGAAAAACTCCGAAAACTCGGCATTGTCCGGTCATAACGGCTTGTGCCGGTTTC
>JAIRPZ010000036.1 GCA_031256755.1 Planctomycetaceae bacterium | reverse complement strand
AACCTCAACCGTTACAAAATTAAGATACGATTTATGTCGTTTGTATTAAGACCGATTAACAACCAATAACATTCAAACGGACTGCATAAACGAATGACACGTCATTGCAGTACATCCCTTTGACTTACACAAAGATATAAAATATAATGAACATTATGTTCAGCCACTTTTTTGTGCTTTTATTTTCCGTGCGGTGAACGGGCTGTGTCAAACAAGCATATCGGACGTTGCCGGTGACGGCGTTCACGACGACACCGCCGCTTTGCAAGCACACATCAATAACCCAACACTCCGCCGATGATTCCTGTTTTTTGTCACGCATTGCTTTTCCTGACCGACCTTTTTCTGTTAAGATTTATCCGGCGGAGTACGTTTACACCGCCGCTGCATTTTTTTCTCCTTGCCGAACAAGGAGTGCTGGCGGTACTGTTTGCCGCTGCCGTGTGCGGTAAATTATTGTACGGATATGTTGATTTCCACTTGGCGGCTCACGCTCTTGCCTGGCACGGCAGTTTTTTTCTCTTTGCCTCCGCATGGCTCATGAACCGTCAAAAAGTGAACGGCAAACAGAGACGCACGTTTCCGTTATTGATTGCCGTTTCCGGCTGTATCTACTGCACCGCTGCGGCGGATGCACTGCTCTTCGAACCAACCGCATTGACCGTCCGGGAAACAGAAATTCTGTCGCCGAAAATTACGAAACCGCTTACCGTCGTTTTTTGTACAGATATTCAAACCGACCGCATCGGCAGATACGAACATTTTACGTTGCAAAAAATAAAAGAGCAGAACGCAGATTTGATTTTGTTCGGCGGCGATTATATTCAGGGAAAAACAGAAAAAGATGAACAGCGTCTTGTGAAAGAACTGAACACTCTCCTGAAGAAGATTGACTGGAAGCCGCCGCTTGGTATTTTTGCCGTACAGGGTAATCAGGAATGGTTTCTGAATTGGAAAGAAATTTTTGCCGGAACGTCAGTGGCTGCCGAAGAAAAAACCGTCAGCAAAGATGCCGGCGAACTCCGGCTGACGCTGCTTTCTCTTCATTCCTCTGCGCAGAAAGTGCCGGTGCCGGACAAGGAGCGGAACGGAAAATTCAGGATAATCACCGGACATATTCCTGTTTTTGCGATGGCGGGTCAGGATGCGGATTTGCTGTTAGCCGGACATACTCACGGCGGACAGGTTCAGATTCCTTTTTTCGGGCCGCTGCTCACCAATGCGGGGGATTTGCCGCGGAAATGGGCAAGCGGCATGACACGGCTGCCCGGCGGCGGAACGCTGATTGTCTCTAACGGTTCCGGTCTTGAACGGGGCAAGGCACCACGTGTCCGATTTTGGTGCCGCCCTGATATTTGGGTCATACGTCTGAAACCGTCCGGCAATGAAATGGTACAAGAAATTGTACGATAACGTTGTTCATTGAACATCGGTATCGTACATTTCGGCGACTTCGTCCGGTTACTCCGCCGCAAGCGTCATCTTATAGACGATGGTTTTGAACTTCGGCGGATTTTCCGGTTTTCGTAACGTTAAACCGGTTTCGTTTTGCGTCCATTGAACCGCTTCACCGCTGCCAAGCAGTTTGACCGACGAGACCTTTTTCCCAATCGGCGTTTTCACGACAACGTCGCCTGCCGGTTTTTCCATACAAAACACATACAGCGCATTGCCTTTCGTTGTAAAACGCAAATCGTCCGCCTGATATTTTCGGGTGTCCCAAACCCCTTTCAACGGACCATGCCCGTCCGCTTTGTGCTTTGCCGTTGCATCAGTCCCTTCGCCAAAGACCGTCCAAGGACGCGTTCCGTAAATGGCTTCGCCGTTCACCGCAAACCAGTCGGCAAGTGTTTCAAGAATTTTCAACTCCGCCGCATCGTGTTCTCCTTCCGGCGTAAGCGGAACACTCAACAGCAGATTGCCGTTCTTGCTGACAATATCCACCAGCATTTGAATAATCTCTTCGCCGGTTTTATATTTCCCTTTTTCTCTGATAACGTCTTTGTAGTACCATTCGCCGATGCAAGAATCTGTTTGCCATGGTTCTTTCTGAATATCGGCGGCAGCGGCGCGTTCATAATCAGCAACCCAGCGTCCGTTAGGAACCTCTTTGCAGTTATAAACCACACCGGCAGGATTCGTTTTTGCACCCTGATTATAATAATGGGCAACAAGACCTCTGCCGAATTCTCTGCCGGTTTGGTCAAACGGCAATTTGCCGTCCGAGTAAAAAAGGTCGGGATGATAATTGTCGAGCAGTTCCTGCATCCGGTCGAACCATTGACGCTGCCATTTCGGATTTTTCGTATACCATGATTTATCATCCGGCGCAGCCGGTTCGTGATACAAGTCATAAAATTCAGGATTGGCTCCATCGTAGTGGATGCCTGCTTTATCCCCTTTTTTATCGCTTCCTTTCGCTTTCTGAAACCAAGTGTAACTGGCGGAAACATGTTCGGAAAGCCCGTAATACAAGCCCTCTTTTTTCGCTGCTTCCTGCCAAAGAGCCGCGACATCCTTTTTCGGTCCCATCTTCGCCGCGTTCCAGCGGTGCAGTTTGGAATCCCAGAGGAAAAAATTATCGTGATGAACCGCCAGACAAACGAAGTATTTCGCACCGGCTTTTTTGTACAATTTCATCAGTTCGTCCGGTTTCCAGTTTTCTCCTTTCCAGAGCGGGACGATGTCTTTGTAGCCGAACACGGAAGGATGACCGTATGTTTTCACGTGATGATTGTAATCGGGATTTCCTTCCTCATACATTTTTCGGGCGTACCAATCGCCGACACGGGGGACACACTGCGGACCCCAGCAAGACCAGATGCCGAATTTGGCATCGCGGAACCAATCGGGGACTTGGTACGTTGCCAGCGACT
>JAIRPZ010000317.1 GCA_031256755.1 Planctomycetaceae bacterium | reverse complement strand
TATTGACGATCACAGTTACCGGGCAATGTATTTTCGGGACGAGGCATTGAAAAAAGCGTGCCGGGAATTGCAGGAAAATCAGGGGCAAAATACCCCTATGATTAGGTCAGGTAGGACTTTTCTCTTTCAATGCCTGCACTAGTTCAGCAATAATCTTATCCGCATCGTCAAACGGCACTTGACATGTTCCCACCTGTTTGTGTCCGCCGCCGCCGTATTTCAGCATTAACGCACCGACATCGGCTGTGCAGGACCGGTTCACAACGCTGTAGCCGCACGAAATCATCACGTTGATTTTCGCTTTGCCGTCCGTAATCCAAAGCGAAACATTTTGCTCCGGGAACACACTGTAAACCGTAAAACGGTTGCTCGTGTAAATGGTGTCCACGCCGCGAAGGTCAGTAACGATGACGTTATTTTCAATTTTTGTGTACTTTCTGACCATTTCGACAAAAAGTTCGTTCTGCTGCCGGTAAAGATCAACCCGCTCTTTCACATCCGGGTGAGCCAGAATCTCTTCCAGCGTTTTTGTGCGGAGATGATCAATGAACTCCATCATCAGATTGTAATTGGAGATGCGGAAGTTGTGAAAACGTCCGAGTCCCGTCCGCGGATCGGCAATGAAACCGACAAGCACCCAGCCCTGCGGATTTTGGATGTCTTCGGCAGTCAGTTGCCCGGAATCCACTTTGTCTGCGGCTTCGATGACATCTTTGAAATGCGGGAATTTGGCTTCGCCGCCGCAGTATTCGTAAACCAGCCGGGCGCACGACGGGGCTTTTTTGCTGACACCGGGAACGCCGGGAGTCCAGCCGACCCGCTCTGCTTCGCTGGTGTGATGGTCAAACCACAAGCCGCAACCCGGCACAAACGGAACGTTGCAAAGCACATCATTCGTGTCTGCCTGAAAAATACCGTCTTGCAGGTCTTTCGGGTGGACAAACTGCACCGAATCGATCATACCGGCTTCTTTCAGAACCATACCGCAAACCAAACCGTCAAAATCAGAACGAGTAACGAAACGCATAAAGGCGAAAAGGAAAAATTGTTGTTCAAGTTGTTTGCTGCGGACAGGAAACGCCCGCATTCCCCCTATTCTAACACAAAAAATGATGACCGGCAAGAGGTCTGACAGCAGAATCACGGTCTTTTTCAGCCCGTTGCGGAGTTTTATCAGTATGGCGTTGCATAAATTGCTATAGTTAATGATGTGTAGTTTTATGAGTAGTTTCAGCGACAGAATCATCATTTCCTCCGACTTAGAATAGCAGAGCGTTTTTCGGTGAAACCTCGCTCAATAATGCCTCACCCGGCAATAATATCCCTCCACCGTATATGTCTTACGCTTTGTCTGCAAATGCAGTTCCGGCGGAACAATATCTGCATACAATTTCCAATAGTCCATTACAACTGCCGACATCGGAACTCCTGATAAAAAAACAACCCGCAAATGGCAAAAAAACAAACTGTACGCCGCGTCAAATGGCACCGGTTTTGACGATTTTGAGGGGAAATAACGCAAGAAGACGCAATAAAGAAAATAAAAACGCCCTAGACGCAGTTTTCGGCAAAGCCGAGGAGATTGATGCCGCTTTGCTCGAAACGCCGGAGAATGCCGGCGGCGGAAAATTCCGCTGACCGTTTAATGTTGGAAATTAAAATCACGCCGTCTGCACCGGCGGCATGCCAAAAGCCGGCAATTTGCGGAAAAGGACTTTCGGTCAGGCAGCCGCTGTCGATGAGAACAAAATCGTATTGCCCTTCTTTTTCCGCAGCCGGAATGACGGTTTCCATGTTTTCCGAAACCGATTGATGGCTCTGTCCGCACAGGACTTCAAGATTAGGCAAAACCGGAATGATTTCCTGCGTTTTTTGCGGAAGACAAAGAGGGGGACAGAATTGGTTCTGTAAATCAGGATGCCGGTCATTGGCATCAATCAGTAAAATTTTATATCCGCTTTCGGCAAGCGTGCGTGCGGCGCAGAGGAGAATCGTGGTGCAGCCGTCTCCCGAAAAGATTCCGCTGAAACAAATTTTGCGGATATTTTGATTCCGCTGCCCGATCAAATGCCCGGCAAGTGCCTGAATCTGTCCGGCAGCCGTTTGCTGCAAGGTATCCAAGCATTCTGCCCAGACAAAGCATGCCGTTTCCGCCGTTGTTTCGCTGTCAAATTCTTCGGCAGTTTTTTCCGCAACTTCCGCAACTTCCGAAATCTCCGCAAGCCCGGAACATGGCAGTTCCGCCGATCCGGTTTCTTTTTCCTGCGGCGGCAAAAAAACGGTCGGAATTTCGCGGAACATTTCCGCCGCAGAAACAGCGGCAGCCGGAACAGGCGGGCGTTTTTTCTTTTCTGCGGCAGGGATTGAATTCGGAACGGACGACACGATCCCTTCGATTTGCCGCAGGATGTCATCGAAAGAAGACGCAGATTCTTCCGGCAGCGGCATTTTTATTGATACCGGCATTTCCGGCGTGAGTGTTTCCGGCGGATATGTCCATTCGCGGATGGGAGGGATTTCCGGCAGCGGCGGCATATCTTGCAGTGTCAGGGAGTCCGTTTCTTCTCCGAAAAGGCGGTAAATTCGGCCGCTCGGCGACACAAATGCCGTACTGCGCAGGATGTCCGCAAGCGGATCGGGATTTTGGGGAGAAAATATATTGACAGACATCGCCGGGGGGAAAACGAATGTTTCTGCGGAATAGCGGACTAATCGGCGGCAAAGGGCAGCAACTTTAACGGCAAAGCGGAATCCTGTCCAAAAACAAAAAGAGCGGGAGACGCATGTCCCCCGCTCTCTCAAATAATGCCCGTCCGGCATAATGCCATTCCGGCAAGGACTAAAACTTCACATTGAAACCGCCGGTCAGGTACTGACCATTGTAGTTGTCCGCAAATTCGCCGTCATAACGGAGGAATACCGTCGTCCGCCTCGACAACTCCGCCTCAATGTTCGCACCAAGCACAAACCGGTTCGTGTTACGCGATGTCCCAAACAAAACCGCCTGCGGTCCGCCCGCCGCAAATCCCACCGTTTGGTACAGGTTGCCCGCACCGTAATCATGCAGCCAGCCCAGCGAAAACTCCGGTTTCACAAGACGACCGCCGCCGCTCACAAACGTCCCGCCGAATTTCGCACCAAGCGTTTGCAGGTAAGCACGCA
>JAIRPZ010000315.1 GCA_031256755.1 Planctomycetaceae bacterium | reverse complement strand
GTTTTCGTTGACCGTTCCGGTGATATTGATAACGCCGTAATCCTGACTGAACGCCAGTTCCTTCAGATTGGACTTCGTGAACTCTAGCCCCTGACTTGCGCTGACTGTTGTACCGAGCGTCAGTTTTTCAAGGGAAGAAGTTCCGCCATCGAAATTGGCGTAATAATTTCCGCCGTTGTAAATCAGGTGGTCTATCGTACCGGTGCCGCCGTTGTAGCCGTTATACAATGTGCCGCTGTTGAGGATTGCCGTGCCAATAGAACCGGCACCGCTGCCGCCGCTGCCGCCAGCTATATCGTCGTAGTAGTAGTAGCCAAACACGCCGTAGTAGCCATTCCTACTACTGTCGCCAGCATTTCCCCCGCGCCCGTTGAATACTGCCCCGCCGTTAATCGTTACCGCAGCAATAGTACCGGTCCCGTTTCCGCCGTTCCCTCCGATTCCTCCCCAGCCACCGTATCCTGCCCCCCAGAAGATATTACCCCATTCGCCGCCGCCAATACCACCACCATTTCCGCCATTACCGCCGATGCCGTTGTATAAGATTCCGCCGCCTGTAACGATGACTTCTCCGCCGATGCGGCCGATACCGTCTCCTCCGTTCCCGCCGCCGCCGCCGTTCCCGCCTCTTCCGCCTTTGGCAAAGGCTTCACCGCCGCCGCCATCGCCGCCTTTACCCCCATTTCCGCCGTTTCCGCCGATACCGTTGTACAAAACGTTTCCTGTACCGTTGACTTCTATGATAGAAGTTGTATTCGTTTCGGTGACATTGCTGCTCTTCTCACCGGAGTGGCTGCTGCCATGACTGCCGGTGCCGCCGTTGCTCCACCATCCTGCATTACCGCCTCTGCCGCCGTTACCGCCTGCAAGACCGGCATTGCCTCTGCCGATGTACTCTGTCCCTGTGATTGTTTGGGTCTCTTGTGCCGTTGCCGCTGATGACACGAATACGAGTGCGGTCAGAGTGAGCGCACTGCATAAAACGGCGGTTTGGGAGAAAATTGTTCTTCTCATGGTATTCAATCCTTTCTGGATAAAAGTAAAAACGCCCGCGTACCGACATTGGTACACAGGAGTACGGGGAGAAGGGTTTGGTTTTTGCCGGCAGGCAATATTTTTGTTGAGCAGCGGACATTCGCCCGCTCTCTCGATAAGTGTTTTGTAAGAAATGCGCAAGTCCGCTTACGCTGATCGCTGGGCTGGGCTGGGCTGGGCTGGGCTGGGCTGGGCGAAATAACCTCCGCCACAGTCACAATTCAGATGACCATGTTCAGAGCAAAAAATAAGTGATGAAATTTCCGGCAAATTCATTACGGACAAATTATAACCGATAGAAAAATCCTGCAAGCGGGGGGATGGGGACACCAACCGGCAGGCAGCCCATACCCGCCTCATCACCCCTCAAAACCGTTGCAACAAGATACCGTTGTGATACACTTAAAAACGGTTCCTGATTCCTTCACGGAAACGGAAACCGGTACAAAACCGTTAAAATCAAGATTTCTTATAACTTATTACACCTGTTAAACAGGACAGCCTTTCTGATTTATGTCAATGCGGGAAGACCTTTTTGCAATATGGAATGCCGGTATCCGTGCGGTTTTGTGTGAACCGCTGATTCGCCGTGCGGTTGTGCTGAACGAAACGACTTTGCGGGTCGGTCAAAAAACATTTCCGCCGGACAGCATTGACCGGATTGTTGTCATCGGCGGCGGAAAAGCGTCCGGTTATGTTTGCAGAATTTACGGGACATATTTTCGAAATTATATTGTGATATGGGAAAACATGATTGCAAAGAATAAAATATAAAATAAAGTCAAGCACACGACAAACGAAAAATACCAATTGGGAAACCCAAAAAAGCGTTTTCTTGTTTCGGAATTTATCTGTGAATAAATAATAGACAAAAAATTAGCAAAAAAGATTCCGGTAATGGAAATAATGAATAGTAACATTGCCCAAAGATTTAACTCGACAAATCCAAAAACTTCGTTACATTTGGCTATAAAAAGTAACAATAAATCAGCCGCACATAAACTGACAAAAAACATCCCGCCGTATCCTATGTGCCGAATTCTTCCGGTAAAAAGATAGAGTAAAGACAAAACAAAACCGGAAACAAAAAAACCATTAACAAGTGAAATAATAAAAATATTCCGCATAAAATCGGGATATAATTTCCGTGAAAAAATATTTTCGTCAAACGCTATCTGGCTACGCACATCTTCCGCTCCCGTCTGCATTAACGCACACCCGATAATGCAAACGGTGATAAACAAGACATCTGCAATAATAAAATAACGTTTTCTGGACATTTTTTGAAGAGAGGCGTAAAACGCCGCAGTTTTCTGCGTCAGTACACTGCCCGACACGACCGCAATAACTGCACCGAATATTTTGTGAACGTTCATCTTTGCGTTCCCACCTTTGCGTTCCCACTTTTACGAAACTAAATTAGATTTTCGGATTTTATCAAAATTATTTTCCCGCGGTAATACCCTTGTTGTTATTGTCCGACCTCGATAACAGTCCGTTGCGGAGTTTGGATGCGGATTCGCAACATCGATTGTTTGACAAATTCCTGAAATTTATCAAAAAGATGACTTTGCAGGAAACGTATCCCGACTTCCGTCTTTCTTGACGCACCCCCTGCAAGCGGTATAATGACGGCAATCCGCAGAACTCTTGCAAACAAAATATCATGAAAAGAAGGAACATTTTCACCGCCGCCCTGCTGCTCGCCGTTGCTGCTGCCGCCTCCGCCGCAAACGCCGGAGAACGATGGACAGAAGAAAATGCCGCCGAATGGCAGAAAAAACAAGGATGGCTCACCGGCGTAAATTATATCGTCTCCGATGCCGTCAATTCCATCGCTATGTTCGGGAAAACCGGATACAACCCCGAACTCATCGACAAAGAACTCGCCCTCGCTGAAAAACTCGGATTTAACTCGCTCCGCGTGCTGATTCCGTATGCCCTTTACGAAGATGACCCCGATTCGCTCCTCAAGACCTTTGACCATTTCCTCGCCGTCTGCGGAAAGCACAAAATGACCGTGATGCCGGTGCTGTTTGACGACTGCACTTTCGGACAGGACTCCATCGCCGCCGGCAAACAGCCCGAACCGACCGCCGGCTGGTATTCGTCCGGCTGGTCGCCTTCGCCGGGCAGGAAACTTGCCGAAGATGCCGCCGCCCTGCCGCAACTGGAAAAATATGTGAAAGCATTCCTGACCCGCTTCAAAGAGGACAGCCGCATCGCCCTCTGGGACTTATACAACGAACCGATGCAGAAAGATGCCGCCGACGGGAAAACCGTCCAATCGCTTCCGCTGGTGAAAAAATGCTGGGAATGGGGCAGGGAAGTCAACCCTTCGCAGCCGCTGACGATGGGGTTTTACAGCGGACAGAAGGAACTCAACAAAATCATCGCGGACAATGCCGATGTCATCACCTTTCATTGCTACGGCAGCAAGCGGAAAACAGCGGAAGAAATCGCAAAATGGAAAAAGTACCGCCGTCCGGTACTTTGCACGGAATGGCTCAACCGTCCGCTGCAATCGCGGATAGCGGACATCCTGCCGATGCTCAAAGAACAGGAGACAGGAAGTTTTATGTGGGGGCTGGTGAACGGCAAAACGCAGACGCATCTGCCGTGGGGGCATCGTCCCGAAAAACTGCCGTACACCGGCGTGTGGCAGCATGATTTGTTTCACAGCGACTTCCGTCCGTATGATGAGCGGGAACTGGAAATCATCCGGCGGTGTTGTCTGCCGGCGGAAGGGAAGCAGTGATA
Source organism: Planctomycetaceae bacterium (assembly GCA_031256755.1). Taxonomy (GTDB): domain Bacteria; phylum Planctomycetota; class Planctomycetia; order Pirellulales; family Thermoguttaceae; genus WRKP01. The sequence goes on along the minus strand of JAIRPZ010000315.1, from coordinate 5,494 downwards.
GACCCGGCAGCCGCCGGTTGACGGTTGGAACTTCCTGCCTTTTTCCGGCAACGCTGCCGGAAAAAGCCATGTTTTTCTTCCCCTTTTGTCTTTTTCCCTTCCCCTTTATTCCGTTTCGGCGAGAATCAGAAACTGACTGCCGGGGCATTGTCCCGCACTTTTGGAAAACGTCCAGTCAGGATGACCTTTCGGGTCAGGATTGTTCCCGATGCCGATGTCGCAGCCCGCACCGCCGTTGAAACTGTTAAACGCAAATACCGTCAGTTTTTCCGAAGGAATGTGCAACTGCATCGAACCGTAACCGGGTGATTTGGCGGTGTCTTGTTTGTCGCCGAAATCATATTTCGTGTCCGACGCGCCCGGAACGTTCTTTTCATTTTCCGGTCCGTAGTTGCCGTCCCAGAATTCAACCCAGCCCTCCGCATACGTGCCGGTTTTCACCGAAGGAACATTCGATGCAAGGATTTCCACGTTTTTGACCGCCTGCTGGAATTTTGCACCGCTCCCCTTCACCGGCACGCCCAGTTTTTTCACATCCGGGTCAAGCGGCGGCAACGCCGCAAAAACATACTGCGGATTCTTGCCTTTGGCAAGCCAGACGAAATAACCGACTCGTTTGATTTTGCCGGTGATGCTGCCGGAGTTGTCCGCCGTATAAACAAAACGGGTCTGATTGTCCGCCAATACCGGACGGGACGGGTCAAAATGATACACCGTTTTGAACGTTTTCGCGGCCGGCACAAGTTCATCCAAAACCGCACGTTCAGGGATTTCGCCGGCACGGAACGCACCGAGCGGCAGACCGGCTTCGTTCTGAATGTTCGGTCGCGCCGTTTGGTCCCACGCAAACCGCACTGCAAACGGTTTCGTGACATTCGGACTGCTCAACTTCACCGATGTTCCGTCAATCACGGCATCGGCTTTGTGATAGATTCCGTCGGCTCCGGCAATTTCAAACCAGTCGGGATTTTTGCCGTCCCGCGTTTTCAGCGACCGGCAGTTCCTGAAAGAAACGGTCAGGGTGCTGCCGTTGATATGGATACGCTCATATTCCGGCGATGCACAAACGACATCGGTTTTGCTGTAAGTGCGGTTTAACGCCAAGGCTGCGAGCCGTTCACCGACCGGCAGTTTCCGTACCGGATGAATGTCGCGGACGTTGCTAACCAAATCGTTAATCACCGCCTGACCGGTTTTCGGCAGGAGTTTTTCCACCGACGACTGTGCTTCCCAAAATTCCGGCAGCACCGTTCCCGGTTTGCCTCCGTAAGTGTACGGAGCGAGTTGAACATAGTAAAAACCGAGGTCGGGATTATTAAAAACCTTCCGCCAGCCCTGAATGAGGGCTTTCATTTTTTCGGCATACAGCATGCCTTCTCCCATATTCGATTCCCCCTGATACCAAATAGCCCCTTTGACCGCAAAAGGAATGAAGGGATAAACCATTTTGTTGTAAATCGTTGTCGGCTGTCCATGTCCTGTGTAGGGCAAAATCTGATTCGGGAAAGGGGGCGGCGGCACGATTCCCTCTCCGGCATGGGCTTTTTTTTCGGCATCGTCAAGCCAGAGGCGGTATTTGTTCAGCGTTTCTGCCGTAAAGGATTTGTACGCTGCCGATTTTGTGTTTTTCAGGACGATTTCTTCCGCAATGTTTTTCAATGCCGGCACCGATTCAAAACCGGCGGGCGGAATCCAGGGTTCAATCCGCGTGCCGCCCCAAGAGGAGTCAATCAAACCGACCGGTACGCCGAGTTCTTTTTGCAGTTTCCGTCCGAAAAAATAACCGACACCGGAAAAGTTGTGAATGGTTTCGGCGTTGCTTGGTGTCCATGACAGCCGTAATTTTGACGTTTCCTGCGGAGTGCTGTCCCAAACACGGTCAAACTGAAAGAGGCGGATATTCGGATTATCCGCTGTTTTCCGGGCATTTTCCCGTTCAGCCGCATCGACATTGCGGATTTCCCACTGCATATTGGACTGCCCGGAGCAAATCCAGACCTCGCCGACCAGAACGTTTTCGAGTTTGATTTCGTTTTTTCCTTTGACGGTCAGCACGGCCGGTTCGGTACTGGCGTGAAGCGGTTTGAGGGAGAGCGTCCATTTTCCGTCTTGTCCGGCGGCGGTTTCGGAGTTTTGTCCGGCAAAGGAGACGGTCACTTTTTCGCCGGGGTCAGCCCAGCCCCAAACGGGAACGGCGGTTTCCCGCTGCAAGACCATATTATTGTTGAAAATCTGCGGCAGCCGGACATCGGCATTGGCAGCGGCGGCGGCAAACAAGACCGCAGCGGCCGTGAAAGCGGTTTGGAAAAAGTTCTTTTTCATTTGGTGTGTACTCCTCTGTTTTGTGCCTGAAAAGGACAATAAGGGAAAAATATCCTTTACAGCATACCCCGCCCCGGCAGGAATGCAAGAGGAGAGACGACTGACGTTGACGATGTTTTTCTCCCGCTAATCACAAACCCGCCTAAACCGTCACCGTTTCCGCTGACGGTTGATCGTGTTCCGCCAATTCGTCCCGTCGGCAATCTTGCCGTTTTGTTCCAACTGATTCAAAATCACTTCCGCCCTGTTTAACGTTGTTTCCGACTCCGTCTCTCTGCCGGTCAGCCGCAAAGCCACCGCCATCGCAATCAGCGCATCCAACGCCTCCGGTCTGTCCTGATATTTCGTCGCCAGATTATTCAGCATCGGAACCGCCCGAAGATACTCTTTCATTCTCATCAGCAAAAAAGCCGTTTGAAACTGCGCATTTCTGTACATTAAGTTTTCCGCTTCGGTCAGTCCGGCGGTGCGCCGGCGGTCTTCCAGTATGGACACTGTTTTTTCAATATGAGCAAGCCCCCGCTGCTGATCCTGCTGCGCTGCCGATTCGGTCATCTGCCGCAACGCCTCTGTCGGACATCCTGCCGATTCCTTAAACTGCTTGTCCGCACGCCGTAAATAAGTTTTCGACAGCGCATAATGAGCATCCGCTGCGGCTTCGGCTTCGGGATGAATCTTCACCGCATCTTCCAGATACGGAATCGCCTCGTCAATGTTTCCCTGTTCATAACTGATTTTGCCGAGTCGATACATTGCGTCCCGATAGGACAGCGATTCCGGCGTGAATTCGCCGATCAGATTCAGTTTCAATAACGATTTTGCCTTGTCCCATTCTTTTTGTTCATAGAGCGTCCGGCTCAATGCCAGCCGAATCTGCGGCACCAGCACATCCGACGGATACTCGTGCAGCGCATCTTCCAAACAGCGGGCGGACTCTTCAAGCAAATCAAGATGCAGGTACAATTCGCCCATCGCAAGATACACTTCAGGACGGTGATTGATAAAATCCGACTGAAGAAACTTTTTGTAACCGATAATGCCGTTGCGGTAATCCTTGCCAAGCCGGTAATCTTCGGCACTTCGCCAAAGCAAGCCGCTATATTCCGGCGTTGCGGAAAGAATTTCGGCAAGTTCACGAAACGCCGCACCGGCACTGCGCATCTTCAATTCTGCTTCTTTCGTCAGTTGTATTCTTCTTTCGCCGAACGCCGTTTCCGTTTGCCGCCGCAGTGCCGAAGCCCAGTCCTCGCAGGTCTCTCCGGTCATGCGTGCAAGCATGGCCGGTTCCATCACCCCGCGGGCGGCATTCAGTATTTTCATCGCATCGGCATGACGCTGTGCGTCAATATCACTGCGCACCATGCCGGTACAGCGGTCAATCATTTCGGACTTCGGCAGCCAATAGGACGCATAATTCGGATCATGCCGGAGGTTTTCAAAAGCATGATCAAATGCCCGGTAAGCCGCGTCTGGATTTCCCATTGTCCGCTCATATTCGCCGGCCATAAAAGCCGCGGCGGCTGTTTCCTGCGAAGACGGAAACGTTTCCATTAAATGATGAAATGTCTGCCGGGCTTTTTGGGCTTCTTCCATTTCGGCATAACAGATACCGGTCAGCAGCCGGGCAATGCGTCCCCAATCCGGCTGATACGTTGAAAGCCGGATCACTTCGGCAAAATGGGCTAATGCCTTCCGGTAATGTTCATCGGCAATGTCCCGGAATTCTGCGGCTCTTTTTAACACCGGATCGCTGTCAAACTCATGATGCGCCGGCGGCGGTTTCGGCGTATCTTCGGGAGACGGAAGCCCGCTGCTGTCCGTTTTCGGAAGCACAATAATCCGATCTTCTTCGTTGACATCACCCGCCGGCGGATTTTTTGTTACGTTATTTGCGTCCTGCGCATATTTCGACCGCATTTCCGCCACACGTTTCTGCAAATCGGAATCCGCATCAAATATCCCGACAGCCGGTTCGGGATCGCCCGGCGCAGGATCGGAAGGGAGAAGCCCCCCGTTTGGTGCGGGCAGATCCGGGATATTCACCGGATTCGGATTGTTTTTGAGATCAATCGACATTTGCCGGTAACGCCGTCCTTTGTAAAATTCGATTTCGCCTTCGACAAGATGCCGCATCATTTCAAACGCTTCAAAATGCGGCACTTTACGGAACGATTCTTCAGCGGCTTCGATGCCGTCAAGTTGCAGATTGATCATGGCTTCGAGAAGATGCGATTCGGCAAGTTCTTCTTCCAGAGCGGTCGGTTCTGTCTGAAACTTTTTCAGCCATTGCCGGGAACGCTGCAAATCCGGTGCGGCTCCGAAATAATAAGCACCGGCTAAATACCAGTAAATCTCTTTGGTGTGCGGATACTTGTCGTCCAGTGCAATGAGCAGCGGTTGCCGGCAGTCCAGAAGTTCGCCGCAATGAAACAAGGCCTTGCCGAGCAGAAACCATCCTTCGGCAGTCCGGCTTTGCACAAAACCGTAACGGGCGGATTCTTTCAGATAATTCGCAGCGGTCAGATACAAGTCCCGCTGATCTGCCGGAGCGGCACGTTCTGCCACGGCTATTGTCGCCGCTCCTTGAAAAAAGAGGAAGGCACATCGGGTTTCAAAGTCCTTCGGCGGGACATATTCCAACGCGTAATCGGCGGCAAACTTTGCTTCGGGAAACGCGCCGCTGTCATATTTTTTGATCACATCGGCAAGCGACGGGCGGTTGAAATACCGTACCCAGGAATAAATCACCAGCGAAGAGATGACGGCAAAAATGATGAAGGCGGCGGAAGAAATAATAATTGCGTAAAGAAAATGGTCTTTTGCCCAATCAAGGCAGTCATCGCGGAAGTCAAGAACGATGTCGAGGAAAACATTTCCGGTTGAAATGCTTCCTTCGCCGTCTTCATCATCATCTTCATCGGCTTTATTTCCTTTTGTTCCGCCGGAGGGGGGCGTGCCGTCTTCTTCGTCGCCGGCTTTTTTCTGCGGACGGCGGCGTTTGCGTATTTTCGGGACTTCGTCTTCTTCCTCTGTGGCAGGACGTTTTGCCATACGGAGACGTTAACGATTTTCCGGTCCTGCGTCAAGACGGGAAACAGTCCTTGCCGGACAGTTATTTAGAAAGACGGCAGATTGCAGACAGCAGACCGCAGCAAGAGAGAACGAGAGAGCG
>JAIRPZ010000146.1 GCA_031256755.1 Planctomycetaceae bacterium | reverse complement strand
GAAATTCAGGGAGACGAGGAACAAATCAAACGGATATGGGAACAGAACGATGCAGAGGCCTACGACTACCTCTGGCAATGCCTGCTGTCGTTTTAATAAACATTTACGCCGCTCACGTTGCCGAAAGTCACTTGCAAATCCTTTACGTCTTCCGCTTTCACGCCTCATTTTCTGATTTTCCATTGTCAATTAAAATGTCCGCAGTTGTTGCCGGCAAAATAAAAAACTGACAAAAATGTGCTGCGAAATAATGCAAATGCTGCATTTTGCAGCACAAATTTGCATTAAAACAATACACTCGTTTGTTCTGGTTCTTTTTTCTCTAAAACTTTACTCTCCAAAAATTGTTATAAGTCCTTAAATATCTGTATGTTTTTAATTTTAACATTAAAAACTGCCGAAATCGGCACGCACATTGCTTGTATTATTATACGTCACCACACCGATTTCCTTCCCGACAGTCGGGCAGAGGCAAATCGATAAATTCCATTTACATAAGGAGAATTCCCATGACCACTTCAAAAAAACTTTTGTTAATACCGATGTTCATTATTACCGTCACTTTCGCCGCGTTTCGCTCAGTACAAGCCGATATGTTAAGCGGTTCGCTCGGAGCAGCAGATATCGTCAACGCCTTCAACAGTATGAACGGCGGGACCGGTGCCCACTTTTGGACATCAGGCACAACAGGAATTTCTTACGATGTCATCAGCGATCTCCGTCGCGAACCCGGGATGGATCTTGCCAACATTGATGCCTACAAATATCCGCGTGCTGATACCGATAAGTGGGGACAATGGTTCCGCACTTTTTGCATTGAACCGAGCGTACAAAGTCATGGCGGCAACTTGTCCGCTAAACTTGATTACCGCGACGGCAAAAGTGTTTCGCAGAACAACGGAAACGTTCTGACGGTTGGTGCGGCTTACCTCTATGCGATGTTCGCGACCTACAACGATGCGTTCCGTACAAACTTAAACACGCTGGATGCACTCACGGATTTCGGACGATCCCTCCGTTTCCTGATGGGAGAACAACTGACCGGTGCGGAAACGAGTTGGAACAGCAATGCTTTTTTGCAGGCAATGCTGTCGCTCAACTCGATGGACTATTGGACTGCGGAATATAATCCGGATGCCTATTACACAGAAATCGGCAACTTCAGTATTTTCGTGATGAATGTCACATCAGACAAATACGGGCAGTCGCAAAATTTCCTTTTTGCAGCGAAAGCAGCAAACCCATACGATTCGAATTCGGCTACGCCGGGGGCATCCGCACCGGAACCGGCAACGATGGCGTTGTTCGGTCTCGGACTGGCAGGACTTGCCGTTCTGCGACGACGGAAACGCTAATATAACAAGAGCGTCACAGCCCTCGCCGGACGGGCATATCAGACCAACAGAAACGCCCTAAATAGCCCGTCCGGCAAGGGATTTCCGCCTAACTTTCTCCGATCATCTGCAAGAATTCCGGTTCATACACAATCCGCACGCCGAGTTTTTTCGCTTTTTCCAATTTACTGCCCGGATCATCCCCGACAAGCACAAACGCCGTTTTGGACGAAACACCCGACGACGGTTTGCCGCCGAAACGTATAATGACTTCTTCAATTTCCGTCCGTTTGAACCGTTTCAGCGTGCCGGTCACACCGATCATCATTCCCGCAAGAGGCAAGGGACGTTGCACCTGAAGAGACAAAGATGAAGAATCCTTTCCGGCTGCCGTCTCCGCAAAATTGGCCTTTTCAGAGATGATTGCTTTGCTCTTCATTGGCGGTTTATCCTCTGTCCGGTTCATCGCAGTCAGCAGATCATCCACCATTTCTTTTTCGTTACGGAAAAAAGAAACAATGCTCCCGGCCGTAAATTCTCCGATATTGTCAACCGCGGCAAGTTCCGATTCGGCTGCGGTGCGTAAATTTTCCAGCGTACCGAAGTATTTCGCCAACTCCCTTGCTGTACCCGTTCCAACACCCGGTATGCACAAAGCATTAATGAAATACCGCAGTTCACGGCTCCGGCTCTTTTCAATTTGCGCCAATAATTTTTCGACACTTCGTTTTCCCAGCCGCGCCATCTTCAAAAGGTCGTCCGCCCGCTCTTGCAGCCGGTACAAATCACGGAACGTTTTGACAAGTCCGCTGTCCGTTAATTGTTCAATCAATTGTACGCCGAGACCCTCAATGTCCATCGCATTCCGTCCGGCAAAATACTTTAACTTCTCTTTGAATTGCGCCGGACACTGCGGCGACGGACAACGGATATGCACGCCGCCTTTCTCTCTCGACAGCGGACTGCCGCAAACAGGACATTCCGCCGGAAAAACAAACGGAACAGCATCATCGCTGCGTAAATGTTTTTCAACACGGACAATGTGCGGAATAATTTTTCCCGCCTTTTCGACAATAACGGTATCGCCGATCCGAATATCTTTGCGTTCAATTTCTTCGGCATTATGCAGCGTTGCGCGGGCAATGACCGTATGGTCTATTTCGACCGGTTCGAGTTCAGCAACCGGTGTGACGGTTCCCTGTTTGCCGACCTGCACCCGGATTTCCCGAAGCACCGTTGCCGCCTCATATTTTTCAACCTTGTACGCAATCACCCAGCGGGGATGATGACCGGTGCTGCCGATTCTTTTCCGTAACGAAAAATCGTCAACCTTCAGCACAAGACCGTCAATCTCAAAATCAAGTTCGGAAAGAAAATTTTCTTCGCCGCTGTACAGGGACTCGCAGTATTCGGCGGCTTGATCAAAGGACTCAAACCTCTTGGTATGCGGGGCTGTAGGAATACCATACTGCCGGATTTCGTGCAGAAAACCGTAATGGGAATTCACAGGAATACCGCCGCTCTGCAATCCGCCGTTCATAGAGCCGGCACTGTGAGCAAAAAAACGCAACTTTCTTTCGGCACACACTTTCGGATCGTCCAAACCGATGGTTCCCGCCGCAACGTTTCGGGGATTTTTTGCATCTTTATCTAATATGCCGCACTGCTTCATTTCGTTAAAATCGGAATTGCGGATGTAGATTTCCCCGCGTACTTCGAGCATTTCCGGCGGATGTTCCGTGTCCAGCCGCAGCGGAATATCCCGAATCGTTTTGACGTTGTGCGTGATGTCGTTGCCGGTTTCACCGTTGCCGCGTGTCAATCCCTGCGTTAACAAACCATGTTCATAAATCAGCGCAACGGACGTGCCGTCAATTTTGAGTTCGGCGACCCATTGCACTGAAGATGCCTCGCCGGGAAGGAGAAGCCCGCTGCCGGTACTTTGCAGGATTTTTTGGACACGGCTGCCGAAGTTGCGGAGTTCTTCCGCCGAATAACAATTTTCGATGGAAAGCATCGGGACACGGTGTCTGACTTCTTTTCGCCCTTTAACGAGATCGCTGCCGATGCGCTGAGTGGGACTATCCGGCGGAACCGGCTTGCCGCTTTGCTGTTCGAGATGCTGCAATTTCCGCAAGAGTTTGTCGTACTCCGTATCGGAAATTACCGGTTCACCGAACCGGTACCGCCGGTCATAATCCCGTAATTGATTGCGAATGTCATCTATCTGCATGGCAGACATTATACCGTGAAATGACAGCGTGTTTTATTCAGGGGTATCAAAGTTGTCCCATAACCGTTAATTGTTATGATTGGCAAAGTTCACTGATTTTTCTTTGGATTAAGTATCATTTTTTCTTTCGGAAAATCCCGTTCAAATATCTTTTCTATCATTGTTTTTCGTTTCTCTTTTTTTCTGTTTGCGGTGCCGCAGCAGACCGCCGTCGCAACGCTTCTTCTGCGTATTTTTTCATGAGTTTTGTGTACGGTCTTTCTTCCTGTTTTTCCCAAAACAAACCGTTCATCTTGTAAAGCGTATGAATTCCCTTTTCAAAAGTGTCCATTCGATCAAGAATCCCGTCTCCGTCTGTATCGAAATACATACGGCTGATGAGTCCGCTTTCATCATTGCAGACAATCCAATGACTCTGCCGATATTCCCCCTCTTCAGAATAAGTAAAAGTGCAGGCAAACCGGCAAGAGTGCCA
>JAIRPZ010000300.1 GCA_031256755.1 Planctomycetaceae bacterium | reverse complement strand
GTCCCTGTTTTTATTCCCCTTGACCGCCATTGGCAAAAAAATTAGGATTTGCCGGAGAACGTTCATCGGGAATGTTCATTAGAAAACGTCCATTTGACTGAAAGTACGATGTTGCGGCGGCGGTTTCTTTTTTTAATTTTGTTCACATTCGGCTGCGCCGCTCAAAATCCGACGGCAGACGGCATACGTTATTACGGACAAGCCCGATATGATGCCGCCATGACATCTTTTCAGGAAGCCCTCAAAGCCAATCCGAATGATCCGAATACGGAATACAATATCGCTGCCGTGTATCATCAATCGGCGAAGATTTCGCTGCAATCAGGGCAAGCGGCGGCAGCACAGCAGCAGTACGAACAGGCAAATCAGTATTACCGGCTTTGTTTGTCGAAAAACCCCAATCATTCCGAAGCGTACCGCGGATTAGCCGCTCTTTATATGGATTGTCGGGATGCGGAAACGGCGTTTCAAATTCTTATCGGCTGGTATACGACTTATCCGGCTTCGGCAGAGCCGAAAATTGAGTTGGCACGTCTTTATCAGGAATATGCCCAAATTTGTATGATTCAGGGGCGTACCGAAGTTGCCGGAGAATGTCGTACCGCTGCGGAAAAATTGCTGCAAAAGGTTTTGGAAACGGAACCGTCCCATTTCCGGGCATTGCGGGCATTGGGTTATTTGATGGAACAGAAAGGGGATAAAGCCGGAGCCGTTGCGGCGTATCAGCGTTCATTGCAAGCCAATCCGCAGCAAAAAGATATAGAGAGCCGTATTGCTGTATTGAAGCAGTGATTGCCGGCTCATGTTGCAGATTCTCTCGCTGCCGTTTTCTCATGCCGATTGCCGGTTCACTTCCCACGTCCCCTGCAAAGCCGGTTTTTGCCGTAAAAGGTTGTGAAAACAACTTTATAAATGGTCTCTATTGCTTACAATATTGATGAGTTTCAGGTCTTTGCAGGGGGCGTTCACTTCCCTTCCTTCTTGGAATAAAGTACAATCTTCCGGCATGAAAGAACTGCACTCCCGTATTGACACCCTTCGCCGCCGCTTGGGCAATCGCTTGCTGATTCTCGGACATCATTATCAACGGGACGAAATCATCGTCCATACCGATTTGCAGGGCGATAGTTTTCAGTTAAGTGCGGCGGCGGCAAAGAGTTCTGATTGTGAAACGATCATCTTTTGCGGCGTGCATTTTATGGCGGAAACCGCTGACATCCTTGCCAATAGTGCTGAAAATCTTGCCCGACGAAACGGACGGCGGATCAACGTGCTGCTGCCAGACCCCGCCGCCGGATGCAGTATGGCAGATATGGCAACCCGGCAGACCGTTGAGCGGTGCTGGAATGAACTTGCGGCATTCATTGACACGGACGATCTCGCTCCTATCACTTATGTCAATTCAACAGCGGAATTGAAAGCATTTTGCGGTCGGCATGGCGGAATCGCCTGCACTTCAACCAATGCCGAAGCCGTGCTGAAAACGGCCTTGAAAGAAAAACGCCGCGTGCTGTTCTTTCCCGATCAGCATCTTGGACGGAATACTGCCTTGAAGATGGGAATTGCGGAATCGGAACTCGTTCTTTGGGACGATACGGCAGCGGCAGGCGGGAACACCGCAGAGCAACTCCGAAACAGTAAAATTATTTTATGGAACGGCTATTGCTGTGTGCATCAAAAGTTTTTGCCGGATCATATTGACGCAATCCGGCAACTTTATCCCGGTATCCGGGTGATTGTTCACCCGGAATGCCGCCGTGATGTTGCGGAAAAGGCCGATGAAGCCGGTTCGACCAGTTATATTTTGAACCGGATTTCGGAATCGCCTTCCGGTTCGCTTTGGGCGGCGGGAACCGAGTCGCGGTTTGTCGAGCGGCTGGCAAAACAAAACCCTGATAAGACGGTCGTTAATTTGGCAATGCAGCCGAGTTATTGTGAGTTTATGGGTTTGATTGATTTGCCGAAATTATCGGCAATGGTTGAGGCGGCAGACACCGGTGTTTTAACGAATGTGATTCGTGTGGAGGAATCTGTTGCTGCCGATGCGCTGCTTTGCCTGAAACGGATGCTGGCATGCCAATAAAAACGCAGCACGGCGTACAGCAGAGCCAGTCCGCGTTTCGGAAATTTATCCGGTCATACGATTAGCAACACGGTCAATTCGGCGGGATTGAAAAAGGCACACTTTATGCTACAATCGTGCGGCATGTTTTATAACAGATGTGCGGCATGAAACAAAGAAAATCACTTACAGAGATAAGACGGTGTTTGACAGAGCGTTTAGGGCAACCCTATTATACAGATCGTTTTTGCGCATTGTTTTGTGTTGACTCTTTGGTTGCCCAACGGATGCTGCCTGCAAATTTGATTGACTTGGTCATAACAAGTCCTCCTTACAACATTGGCAAAGAATATGAATCGGTCTTGTCTGTAGAAGAATATGTCAGTTGGACAAAACGGTGGACGCATGAAACTTGCCGGCTTTTGTCGGAAAACGGCTCTTTGCTTTTGAACCTCGGTTACGTCTGCGTTGAATCGAAAGGACGGGCAGTGCCGCTGCCCTATCTGCTGTGGAATGAAATTCCCCTGTATCTTAACCAAGAGATCGTATGGAATTATTCAGCAGGAGTTGCATGTAAGAATTATTTAAGCCCCCGCAATGAAAAGATTCTTTGGTATGTCAAAGATAGAAACAACTATATTTTTAACCTTGATGACATTAGAGATAAAAACATAAAATATCCGAATTCAAAAAAAAACGGCAAACTGCGTGTCAACACGTTGGGTAAAAATCCTTCTGATGTTTGGGAAATCGCTAAAGTTACAACAGGACAGAACCGTTCCTCGGCTGAAAGAACTCCGCATCCTTGCCAATTCCCTATGGATTTGGTCAACCGGCTTGTTTTGGGATTCTCATCACAAAACGGGATCATATTGGATCCTTTTGCCGGTTCAGGAACAACAATCTTGTCAGGTATAAAATACGGCAGATTTTGTATCGGATTTGAAATTCGGGAAGATTATTGTGAAATCGCAAAAAAACGTATTTTGAATAACTATACTCAAACACTTCAATTTCCCTTTTCTTCGGAAAAGGAAACTTTATTATGTCCTCGTATGACAACACCAGCGTCAATGAATGGCGAAGAATAACCGAACAACTAGTCGCGCAGCATCCGCTCACTCCATGCATCATCGACTTTTGTCTGAAGTCGTGGGAAAGTATACTCAATGGAAAAATTAACACTTATCTCAACCTTAAAATCAGAGAAATGAGTATTTCACCGCAGGCAACCGGTGCGCTGCTCCATGATGTCATTCCTGAATATATCGCAAAAAATATTTCCGGTTTCAGAAAAGGAGTAGGAGCAGAAAAAGATATTGTCTGTATCAGCAATGATCGCTTTTCCATTGAATTGAAAACATCCTCGCAGAAATCAATATATGGAAACCGCAGTTATACCAAATCAGAATTTGGAAAATCAAAAAACGGTTATTATCTGGCGATCAATTTTGAAAAAATCTCTTCATTAAATCCGCGTATTCTGCGTATTCAATTTGGGTGGCTGGATCATACCGATTGGAAAGGTCAGAAAAGTGAAACAGGGCAACAGGCATCATTGAAGAAAGAGGCAAAAGCCAATAAGTTGATAACGCTTTATGAATCAGAATGATTGATGCAAACTTGTTTTTTTCACTTGTATCGATTATAATGTCCGTGTTATGGACATTATCCGATTTGCAATTGACAATCCGGCGAAAACGGCAGTGGGTGTGCTGTTAACGCTCCTTTTCGGTATTCTTGCCTTAACGGCAGTGCCGGTACAAATGACTCCCGACGTGGAACGTCCGGTCGTTTCCATCCGCACAACGTGGCAAGGACGCTCACCCGAAGAAATTGAAAAGTCCATCGTCATGGAACAAGAGAAAAAACTCAAAACACTCCAAGGACTTTATCAAATGACTTCGACTTGCCAACTCGGCGAAGGAAGAATCGAACTCGAATTCAATGTCGGGTACGATATGAGCCGCGCCGTACAGGAAACATCCAACCGGCTCAACGAAGTCCCGCGTTATCCCGATGATGTCGAGCGTCCTGTGATTCGGGCTGCCAGTGCAAATACTGACGAAGCCATTGCTCTCGGTCTTTTTACATCCAAAAACGACCCTGAATTCGAAATGGCAGAGTTTTACGACTATGCTGACCGGTACATTAAACCGGCGTTTGAAAGAGTCAAAGGTCTTGCCCAAGTTGATGTTTTCGGCGGACGGGAACACGAAGTCCAAATCCGGTTTGATCCGGTTGTCCTTGCTCAAAACGGCGTGTCCGTCGCCGAACTGCGGGCGGCTATTCTCAATGATAATCTTAACGAGTCCGCCGGCGATATGAGCAACGGAAGACAGGATATTCGGTTCCGCGTTCTCGGAAGATACGATTCACTCGAACCGATTCGCAACGTCATCGTCAAATATGTACACGGTACGCCGGTTTACTTAAAAGATATTGCCACACCGATTCTGGCATTGAAAAAGAATACCTATTTCAATCAGAGCATGAATTCCACATCCATGTCGATGCAGTTTATCCGTGATACCGGCGCAAATGTGTTGAGCGTTCTGAAAGAAGTCAATCAAATTGCCGAGGACATTTCCAAACCGGGCAATCTGCTGTCCATGTATAAAAATGACCGGCATAAAATTCAATTTCAAATGCTCTACGATGATTCGGTCTATATCAACAACGCCGTTTCATTAGTTCAGCGGAATATGTATGAAGGAGGCATACTGGCCGTGCTGACACTCCTTCTTTTTCTCCGCAGTATCCGCCCGACCATCGTCATTTCGATTGCGATACCGATTTCGCTCATCGGTACTTTCGTGGTTATGTATCTTTGCGGACGGAACATTAACGTGATTTCGCTTGCCGGTTTGGCATTTGCTGTCGGTATGGTTGTGGACTGTGCGATTGTCGTTCTTGAAAACATTGACCGGCATCTGCACATGGGAAAAACCGTTTTCGCAGCGGCGTATGAAGGAACACAAGAGGTTTGGGGAGCAGTGCTTGCGCAAACCTTAACAACCGTTGCGGTTTTTGGTCCCGTTTTAACCATTCAGGAAGAATCGGGACAACTCTTTTACGATTTAGCCATTGCTGTTTCCGCGGCAGTGCTTATTTCACTGATCGTTGCCGTTACCGTGATACCGGTTTGCGCGGTGAAATGGTTAAAGCCGAAAGAACACAAGCGCGGCATTGCGGCAGCATCCCTCAACAGTTTATTCGGTCTGGTACCGGTTTGTAATTTTCTGACGGCAAAATATGCGGATTTCATTTACCTTTTAACGTACCGTTCTTTCTCCGGCATTTGGGTTCGGGTACTCATCATCGCGATCATTGCCGGTGCCGCAACGGTGTTGAGTTTCCATCTGATGCCGCCGGCAAGTTATTTGCCGACAGGGAATAAAAACATGCTCATCGGCAATATGACCATGCCGCCGGCTTATTCAATTCAGCAAAATGTGCTGGTCGGACGCAGAGCGGCGGAATTTATCCGCCCGTATTGGGAAGCAAACACGGTCGAAGAGGCCACGGCGATTCAGCCGATTACCGATACACGAAACGGCAAAGTGCTGCCGAAGATTCCGCCGGTCAAAAGTTTTTACATCGTTGTCCGCAATCAGGGCGTGATGATTCGGGTCACCAGTAAAGATGACAATCTCGTCAAGCCGCTCGAAGTGCTTTTGAACACGATGACCAACACGATACCGGGCTGTTCCGGCAATGCGCAGCAGCAGGGAATTTTCGGCAGACGCGGCGGCGGTTCCAATTCCGTCCAAATCGAAGTGGTCGGCAGCGAAATGACCCGATTGAGAGAATCCACGTCCGAATTGGAACGCCGTCTCGTGCGGGAATTTTCACGCGCCGGTGTCCGAAGCGAACCGGGCAATTACGATCTCAACGGACCGGAATGGGAAATTATTGTCGATCAGGTAAGAGCCAAAGAACTCGGATTGAGCGTGCAGTCGATTGCCTATACGGCGCGGGCAATGATTGACGGCATCTATGTCGGCGATTTCGATTTTGACGGCGACAACATTGATTTAACACTGATCCGCGATCCCGGTATTCCGCTGACACCGGGCGAAGTGATTTCGCTGCCGATTTCCGTTCAGGCGGCAGACGGAACGCAGCAAATTCTGCCGATAGGACAACTGGTCAAATTTGTCAAAGCGGATGCTTCCCAGCAAATCCGCCGTGTTGAACAGGAACGGGCGATCCGGTTAACCGTGATTCCTTCGGCAGAAGTCGCTTTGGAAACCGCTCAGGCACGGATTATGGAAATCGTTGACGAAGCCCATAAAGACGGCGGTATGACACCGGACGTATTCGTGAAACTTTCGGGCAATGCCGACAAACTGTCGCAGACGCGCCGGGCGATGCTCGGTCAATGGACAGGTTTCAACAGCGAGTCCTTTTTGCATTTGCTTTCGTCACGGTTCTTCCTTTCGCTGCTGATCACTTACCTTTTGATGGCGGGTTTGTTTGAAAGTTTCGCATATCCGCTGGTCATTATGTTTACCGTACCGTTTGCGATGGTCGGCGGCTTTGCCGGTTTGGCTATCGTGCATGCTTATGATCCGTCGCAGCAAATGGACACGCTCACCATGCTGGGATTTGTGCTGCTGATCGGCGTTGTTGTGAACAATGCGATTCTGCTGGTGCATCAGACGCGGAATTTTATGCGGGGGCGCGGAGAGTCGGAAACCGACATTATTGAAGCGATGGATTACCGGGAAGCGATTCGGGAGGCGGTGCGGACGCGGATTCGTCCGATTTTTATGACCACTTCGGCAGCGGTCATCGGCATGGCTCCGCTGGTCTTGAAATCCGGGGCGGGAAGCGAATTGTATTGCGGTTTGGGATCGGTCGTCATCGGCGGTTTGATTTGTTCGACCATTTTTACGCTGCTGGTTGTGCCGCTGCTCTTGAGTTTGCTGATCGATATTCAGGCGTTTGTCGCCGGTTCTTCACAAGCGACAGGAAAATGATGCCCTGTCCGGCAAGGACTTGGCGGACAAACATTATGAGAGCGTATTGCTTTTTAACAGGAAGACGTATGTTCCTCGCTCTCTGCTGCTTTCCGCTTTTTATTAAAGTTCTGTTCCGAATGTGCCGATTTAACGGATTGGATCGAGTACAACGAATTTTACTTATTTTTCGGCATGTCTTTTCCATTCCGTATTTTTATTCTGTTCTCTGCCGTCATCCTTGCGGTCTCTGCCGGTACTGC